>NZ_JBFRDW010000237.1:0-12555 GCF_052113985.1 Pseudoduganella sp. RAF53_2
GCAGCAGTTCCATTGCCCAAAATGCCTGTAAAACTAAAGGAAAAAGCTGAAGTGGCTGAGACCCCTCAGGTACCTAAGGAGGATAAACCTGACACGCCGCCAGGTGGTGGCGGAAGCGTTTTGGCGTCGCTCTCACCGCAACTGAAGAAGGAGCTTTCCGAAACCTTAACCCAGGAAGATGGTAGAAATATAACCGACTCGCCTGGCTTAAGCGCGTTAGGGGTTAACGTTGGAGACATTAACCATCCGGCCACTCCAAAAGATTTTGCGATGGCCTTAGCTAAAGGAACGGACGCATCAGGAAAAGTTAAGGAGGGGGTATCACTTCAGATTGCACCTGCCAGTTTATTTTTCCCGCGAACCTTGCGCGCCGGTGAAGACTATGAGGCCAGTTACCTGACACAAGTGTGGGCCCGGACTTCTGTTGAGTTGGCGACCGCAAAATCTGAGCATAAGCAAATTGGCCAGCAGCTTGCAGGGTCATTGACCTTTGGGATTTTCGATAGGGCGGATCCTAGACTGTACTGGTCATTGCCTGACGCCTGTGCCCGGGATGCGCTTACGGAACTTGGCGAACCTCCAATGCCAGTCAAGCTCATGAATGAGGATCAAGAGAAGCAGTGGACGGAGAAGCAAGCCAAGTATGCATTGAAGGCAAACAACTGTGCTGGGGAGGCCTGGGCCGCCAAAAGCAAAGAGCTATGGAAGGAGCCTCGCTGGTACGCCGGTGCGTCTAAAGCATGGAAGACGGGTGATTCAGAAAAATTACGAGACCTTAAGTCTGGACCTGCAATGATTTGGACTACCTATTCTCAGGGGATGGAGTTCGCCAATACCTCCGCGACGGTTCGAAAGTTATTCGAACTATCGCTATCGAAAAAATGGCACATGCCGGTGCAGGATAGTGACGACGACAGTAAGCTTCATGATGAAGAGCGCACTGATGCCATTGTTCGATTCCGTTTCAGTCGCGACCGCTGGAATGCCTTTGTTGATGCCGGTCTCTCGCGTGTTCGAACTGATGGCGTACTGTCTTCAAATGTTCGAAGGTTCGGTTACGGCGCCCAGTACAGAGTAGACGACAATTTATGGCTTGTGTTGGGCAGTGTCGTCGAACACGGCTATGTAAGCAACGATAGCAAACGCACGCTGCTGAACATGGGTCTCCGATTTGGACAAACCGATAAAGCAGTCTTCCAAGAACCTGGAAATAAGTAGACATCGCAATCGAGGCCTGAAGATCGCGGAGCAGACTTTGCTTCGCGATCTTCGCCTGTGGGAGCTACTTCACCTCTCGTTTTCGCGGCGTTTAGTATGCGGCAAATCTAGCCTTCGTTCTGATAATCGGTAAGGACCTTCAAACCAGGCGCTTTACAGAGCGAGGTTTAGTTGCTGCTGAGCCGAGGACGACGCGCTGCGCCATAACCAAGCATCAAACTCCCGCCTAGGCAGTGCAAGCAAGTCGGCCGCGCAGCAAAAGGACCTTTGCAAAAAATGGTAATCGCTATTTTCGACGCCTACCTTTTTGGCGAAAGTACGAACGTGACGGTCCACAGCGATGGAGTCGATTCCAACGAGACAAGCCATGTAATCGACAGTCTTTGGACCAATGCCGTTGAGGGTTTGCATCGCGCTGCAGAAATTCGCATCCTTCAATGCTGACCGCAAATCTTCAACATCTTCGACCTCCCAGTCCCTCATGAACGAGACTAAGGACTCAAATCGGGTAACCTTCTCGTAATGATTCCAGTTCAGGAACTCGGCAGTCTTGCGCTTTTTTGTCAACTTAACCAATGCTGACACCGTGTCGACCTTTGGATAGGTCTGCAAAATTGCCATCACTCGCGGCCGTACGACGGTTGTGTAATTGAGCCCTGCCTGAAGCACGGAATCGGCAAGCACGCCTCCCATATGATCACAGGTGGCGCGAGGTATTTGCAAACAGGCCAATGCGCCCTCCTCCTTCGCATGGTCTGCAATACGGCGCGCCGCCAGCAGAATTTGGATGGCTGCGTCCTGGTCTAAAACTGCGCTCACACTAACCCTGCCTCTTTCAATGCGTTCAATCGCTCCACGCAGTTCGGGCACGCGCCGCAAGGAAACTGCCCAGACGCTTGGCACGAATAGGTCCGGCCAATCGGGACTCCAAGTGAGACTGCGGAACGTGCCACGTCCGCCTTGGAAGAAAAGCGAAATGGAGAGTGAAAGCGAACAGGACCAATGCTCGATGTGAGTCCATCAAGGTTGTTCATGAAATCTGCCGTGCAGTCAATTTCTTTTGCGTGGTTGCTGTTGATAAAACCAGTATAGACATCGAGGATGCCGATCGTCTGTGCTCGCGCCGCGGCCGCAGCAAAGAACAACATCGTCCGGTAAGGGATATAAAGGTCGTCGTCCTTTACGTCATCGTTCCAGAGATCCGCCTCACAAATCAAGCGGGACTGAGAGCCTCGAAAGATGTCAGAAATATTGTGACGCTCTGGAGGCTGCATACCCGCAGGCAGAACCTCATTAACGCGGTTCCATTCGACGTCCACGCAATGCTGACCGTAGTCGAAAAAGACAGGCAGAACCTCGACGCCTTCTGATGCGAGCTTGTACGCAACGGTCGTCGAATCAAGTCCTCCGGAGGCCAGAAGCAGGGCTTTCTTCATTGTGTTCTCGCCCTCAATTTAGCTAAAACTTGGAAGGTGCCATTCAGGCATTCATCAAGGACCCCGGAGTATACATCACTCCCAGCCATGACCATCGTATTGGGGTTCTCATTGCGAGGATCAAACGTAATGACAGGTTTGCCCAGTGCGATTGCCATCCCGATTTCTACTAACGTACCTGGGTCTCGCCCCAGTGGGACTGCGAAGACTGCATCGCAATCCGTCAAGAGCTGATAGTCCTTTTGAAAAGTATGGGCCAGCTCGGTTTCACGAGCGGGTCGTTCAACTTCTCCATTTTCCAGTATTGGGCGCCGCACCTTGAAGTTGTGATACGCCAGGCTCTCGGCGGCGAGATCAAGCTCGGGCTTGTCGAAATATGAGAAGTCGGGGCCGGCCAAGTAGATGGAAAATTTCTGGCGGTCGTGCCAAGGAAGCGCCACTCCGCCGAGAGCTCGCAAGACGTCTACTGGAAGCCTGAAGCTACGTTGGATATCTCGCTTAAGGTCGTCGGGGTACGTGGTCTGTGAGTATGCCGTAGCTGCCTGGCAGCCGCGCCACGCAGCCTCATGCCAACCCTTTTCGGATAGTCCGACCATAACAGCCGTGTACACGTCGCCAACGCCGACCGAATTTACGGTTTTACCTAACGTCGCCGGTATCTCTTCAACGCTGCCGCTCTGCATGTCGAAAAGCCTGCTCCCTCCTCTGTTCTCCTTCAACAAGAACACTACAGGAGACAGCGTCTTTACTTCGTCAATCAGGTTTTCGACATTGTCGTTCCCGGCCCTAATGAAAAGCTCTGAGGACGTCGAAATGATGACTGCATCCAGGCGCTCACGAAACGCGCGTAGCGACGAAAGGTCGTCGATATCGTACGCAACGTCAAACGTGAACTTTGCGTCAGGTGAGAACAAGGTCAGCAACGCTGTAACATCGAACTTACCTGGGAAGACAACTACCTTCCCGTAGCTGGCGAGGCTTGGCAATTGCTCATTCAATGTAATCTGTTTTCGTTCTCGCAGCAGATCCTCGTAGCCTTGATGCGACACCTCTGTGGCGTCACCAATCACTACAACATTAGGCGCACCGACGACATTACCCAGCCAATGAAATTCCTTGCAGCCGTGAGCTAAGAGGTAGTCTCGTGTGTCATCCACTAGATACTGAGGGCAGAAGGCCGCAACGGAATACTCCAAGCCGGCAGCCCAGAGGCCTCGCGCGGCATGTACGACGCCGCCTAAACGCAGCTTACACAGCGCGCCATTTTGCGGCAGCGTGAAATCAACTACAACCTCGCCGAGAATCAATACCGGAGCTGATTTCTCCATGATCAGTGAGGGGTGAAGTCAACCGAAACAGTGGGAACTGGACCTGCCGACGCCGCCTTGACGAGGCCAACATAGTTGGTTCCGTCAGCAAGACACGCCGCCAAGTAGTTGAACGCATTCGGCAGTGCACCAACTGTCGTGCCGCTGGAGTCTACTGCGAACAATCGACCGCGCAACATAACTGTCAGCACTGAGCCGGGACCAGGAACTCCGCCGCCTGTTTGCATATAGTAGGTGCATTGTGCGACCTCTTCCAAAACACACTCGAAGGATTGTTGGCACCTGTCTACTCCACTCGAACCTCCTCCTCCTTCAGCTCCGGGCGCATCGGGCTTCTTTGAGCCAGAGTAGTCAGTGAAACGGCCAGACCCTGTGCTTCCCATGGCGCTCTCCTTATTTGCTGTATAGGTTGTAAGACTTGATAAGTATTTACTAATTTAATAGCATACACCAAAGGCTCATTTAAGGTTAATTGAGCAACATAACTTTCCTATCAGAAGTAACTTCGTTACGCGGGCTCATTGGCAGTACAGGTCTTCTCAGGTTCCACATCGGGGATGGGATTTTCGTTACGGCCCGACATGTGGTTGACGGAATGACTATAAAAGAAATCGCGACCACGAAGTCAACCTTAACAGAAGAGGCGGCTGGTGGCAAGGTAGCCCCGCCGCGTTACTTGAAAATTCTGGATGGGCCTTATTTTGGTCCTGACGGTTTAGACGTCGCAATCTTTAGTGTCGACCTCGGGGAAGTGCCTTTGCCTGCAATCACGGTTAGCGATCACACAGATTATTCTCTTCAAGAGAATGACTTAGTCCTTTCAGACATTCTTGTCATAGGCTACCCGCCGATTCCATTCACGACCATGCCCAGCCAAGTCGTCACCCTAGGACAGATCAGTGCTGTGGTGCGAGTATGGCATTCTCCGGTGCTTCACTTCATCGCTTCAACCATGGCTCGTGGCGGGTTCAGCGGTGGTGTTGTGCTCGACCATTCAGGCGTCGCGCTGGCCTTAGTGACCGAGAGTCTAGGAAAAGATGATATGCCTGTCGAAACTGGCTATATGAGCCTACTGTCGATTGAGCCAGCAGTAGACCTTGCCGTCGAAAAATTTGGGTTCGATATCCATGGGGTGAAGCAAGGCCGTTACAGCGACATCCTCCTGGCAGTGAAGTTCACCGACTCGTCGAGACGTTCACTCAGTTCCTTCATCTTTGACGCAAGCTTATACATCTATGATGACGACCGTGATGTGTTCGTCGAAATTAATTGCGTCGATGAAGTCTTGCTGGCTAACGCAGTCGCAACGTTCCAAGCCATCACTCCGCTGATTCGCCACGACGTCGATGATGGAACGGTTCTATACACACCCACAGAAAATCCATCTGCAGAACTATTGTTTCAGGCCGGCGAGGCTGTCGCCGCATTTTTCACGAATTCCGGCTATAAGAAAATGGTGTCAGACCGCAACCGATGGCAGTTCAAAGACGCATGAAAAGATGGCTGAACCAACGTATCTCAGGATCGCAGCCCTTGGTCACAAGAACTAGTCGGCTTGAACACATAAAACCATCCGCCTTCAAACGGGGCTTCGGGCTAGTGTCGCGGAGCGGGAGCTCTTCGATTGACTCCACCAAAGTGCAAACCTGTCGGAGCCTATCCATCGGAGGTCGACATTCAACAGCCGCCACCTGTCAGTTCTGCCTTACGTTTGTGAAACTGGGCTGCCAAGAACATTCTGTCGTAACGGTCTTTCACGATGGCGATTCGCCGCCAGGAAAAACCGCTGCCGAGCAGCGCTAAGGTTCGGTTCCGCACGATCATGCATAATCGATCACCCCATTAATACCCATATATCTATGCCTTACATCGAAAAATTCGAAATAAAGCCTGCCTTTTGAGGCGTTATATACATACCTCATTGACATTACCGCAGTTATCGCACACATTTAAGGCATTAGCTAGAAAAATAGCCATTCATGCCCTCTTTTCTGGACTTTACACTAGCATCTGACGCTGAGATTGCTCGAACACTGGGCAAACGGTTGGCCGCAGTACGATTGCGCCGCGGCTGGTCTCAAGCAGAGTTGGCCTCCCGCGCCGGTCTAAGCCGCAATGCCGTCCAAACCTTCGAGACCGCAGGAACTTCCACTTTAGGCAGCCTGATAGCTGTGATACGCGCGCTAGGGCTGGAAGGCGAACTCACTGGGCTATTTGTACTTCCAGAACCGATGTCCATCGCTGCCATGGAAATGGAAGCGGAGGGTCAGCGCAAACGCGCACCCCGCACAGCAAAGCAACGCACATGAAGAAGGTCGACGTCAGGTATCAAGGCTGGGGTGAGAACTGGCTTCTCGGCACGCTTGCGGATAACGGCCGGCGCATCCTTTTCGAATACTCTCCGGAAGCACTGGCTCAAGGGCTAGAGCTCTCGCCGTATCGCCTCAAGCTGCAACCCGATGCCTATGGCAACTTTCCGGAGTATCTTGAACATCTACCAGGCCTTATTGCTGACTGCCTGCCCGACGGCTGGGGCATGACTCTGATGAATCGCCTGTTCCACAAACACAACTGGGACACCAGCAATATCTCGCCGCTGACGCGGCTGGGCTTTATCGGGCACCGGACAATGGGTGCTCTGACGTTCGAGCCTAAAATTTCTGCGGATATGGCGCCGACCTGGCTGGATCTTCAGCAACTGGCCCGAGATGCCCAAGTCGTGCTCAATGATGAAGACCCTCGTTCGTTGGAACAGTTGGCCATTTTGGGCGGCTCACCCCATGGCGCCCGCCCTAAGGCACTGGTTCATCGAGACCGAATGTCCGGTCGCATTAGTAGCCACCCCTCGGAATCTTCCTACCCCTTGCTGGTTAAGTTCCACGCGCAGAGCGAAGCGAAAGAAGTCTGTGCAATAGAAGCGGCATATGCCGAACTGGCAAGCCAGTGCGGTCTTGAGATGCCCACTGCCTACTACTTCGATTTGGGACCGAATCTTGCGGGCTTTGGCGTGCATCGTTTTGATATGCATGTGGGTCTTCGGGTACCCGTCCACACCCTGGCGGGATTGCTGCATGCGAATTTCCGTCAACCTCAGATTGACTACAAGACCTTCCTGCGAGCGACGAAGTTTTTGACGAGGGACGTTCGAGAAGTATGGAAAGCCTTCGAGCGCACGGTGTTTAACGTGCTGTTTAACAATCGTGACGACCATATCAAGAATTTCTCATATAGACTCAATCAAGGGGGACAATGGAAACTTGCGCCAGGCTACGACCTCACATTCAACGTCGGCCCTAGTGGTGAGCACTACATGGACGTAGAAGGTGAGGCTCGCAATATTGGCCGAAGCCACCTCTTGGCATTGGCCAAAGGCGCCGACTTGGATGCGGCCGGAGCTGGCCGGATTATTGACCGAATGGCTTCCGTGGTGGACACCCTGCCGCAGGAGTTTCAAAATGGTCCCATCAGCAAAGCGTCTGTGATTCAGCTGACGCATCAAATCAGCGCAAACCGGGACCGACTGATCTGACTGGCCCGAACCACACGTATTCTGTAGACGCAGTTGAAAGCAGGCCCAACGCTAAGTGCTGGGCCTAAAGAGAGCTGTGGGTCTCATATCGCGGCCAAAAGCGAACGCGTCTTAACTCAAAAGCGCCATCGCGCGCTCACATCAAGCTTAGGTGGGACGGAAACTCACTAAATTAAATCCTCATCGCCGAAACCGTTGGGCGACACTTGCCTTGGCAGAATCCGCTCACTTGGGGCTCTGAAACCGCCGAGTCCCACCGCTCCGTCGACACAAGCAAACTCGAAGCATTCTCTGAACCTTGCATAGGTCTGATAGCCTTCCTCGTCGCCCCAGTCGGCCTTTATTTGGCTATCCCATTTCCTAAAATCAGCGGCAAGCTTCCTGCAGACCATTGGCCCATAGTCGAGATCTGGTCCCGACTCAAACAGCTCAGCAAAGTCCAAACCGTTCCTAAGATGTTGAGGAGCGTCTTCTCTCACGTAGTACTTGAGGTGGTCAAGCCAAGCGAAGAAGTGGCAGTAATGGTCGAAGACACGGTACGAAACTTTACGCTCATAAATGTAGTCACCCAACCATTCTGCGAATCCACCGTCTGGTTCGGGATGAAAATCGCCAACAAACCGGTTCTCATAGCAAGCGCCGTCGTCGTCGTATCGGACGAATGGTGAAATTAGACCGTGGAACAGGCGTACGCCTTGTACTGCAGAAATGTAGCTAGCAGCCATAAAATTCCTTGTGATAAATCATTTGAGAGATGAGACCTGGTTGGCAGCCCGTAGAGTTCAAGACTCCACAGGCCACCTGACCGTATAGCGCGATTGAGGGTCCATGATTTAGACAATCCCGTTTTGTTGACGATGACAATCGAACGCTTTCTCATCGCTGGCGGAGTGGTCTTGGCAGCTAGTTCCCCCCAGACGCACATGCGGCAGACGTTCATGTCTGCGCCCTTCTTAGTGGCCCCGAGTTCGTGCTTGCTGTCTGAGGTCGCAAAATTCCACACCTTTTGGGAGTTGTGCGTTTATTTATGATCATTTTTGGTCTACTTCCAAATGTGCGTTTAATTAGGAACGTTTGGGCGTCCGAGAGTAAAACGCACAAAATGTAAGTCTTTGATTGTAAAGAGGCGTCTGTGCGTTTATTTATGACTTTGTGCACTACCAGGGCCGCATATCAGGTCCGCTAATGGACCGCATCGACATGCACATCGAAGTCGGACCAGTCCCAGCCGCTATTCTGGAATCGGACGAAGACGGGGAAGCCTCCGAATACATCTCCCGGCGAGTTGGGGCAGCCTTCAAACGCCAGTTCGCGCGCCAGCACAAGAGCAACCAGCAACTGACGCCGCGGGAAGTCGACCGCTACTGCAAGCCCAACCAGGCAGGCGTTGAAATCCTGCGCCTCGCCATGGCGAAATTCGACTGGTCCGCCCGCTCCTACCATCGGGTGCTGCGTGTCGCCCGCACCATCGCCGATCTGGCCGGAGAAAGAACAGTCGCCCCGCACCACGTCAGCGAGGCCATCCAATTGCGCCGCGGACTGCGACTGGAGTGAGATTCAGGCGCTGAAACGCCGTGCATACAGTTCGCTGAGCCAGTCGACAAACACGCGCACCCGCGGCGACAACTGGCGCCGGTAGGGATATAGCGCTGAGATCTTCATGCCAGGGCTCTCCCATTCGGGCAGCAGCTCGACCAGCCGGCCRTCGTTCAGCTCATGTTCAACGTGGAAGCGCGGCACCTGGACAATGCCGCAGCCGCGCAAGGCGCACAGCACATTGTTTTCAGCATCATTGACGCTGATCCACCCCGGAAGAGAATAGTCTTTCGCAGCCCCATCAACCATCAGGGTAAGCGGATAATCGATTCCGCCGCTGCTGGCAAAGAACTTGACCATCTGGTGTCCRTTCAGCAGTTCATCCGGGTGGCGCGGAGTACCAAAGCGCGCCAGATACTCGGGACTCGCGCACAAGACTTGCGGCATCACCACCAGCGGACGCGCGATCAGGTTCGAATCCCTCAAAGTACCGGCGCGAATCACACAATCCACACCTTCGCGCACCAGGTCGACCAGGCGATCACCACTGCTCACCACCAGTTCGATATTCGGATAACGCGCGCGGAACTCATCGATCACGGGCAGCACGATATGCATGGCGTGGGTACCGCTCATGTCAACGCGCAGCGTGCCGCGCGGGTTCGAGGCCACGTGACGGAAAGACGCTTCGGCATCGTCCAGCTCGCTCAGGACGTGCACACACCGTTCGTAATAGGCCTGGCCATCGTGGGTGGCACGCACTTGCCGCGTGGTACGGTCAAGCAGGCGGACACCGAGGCGCGCTTCCAGGTCCTTGATGGCGTGGGTCGCCGTGGGACGCGGAATATCCAGCATCTCGGCTGCCCGGCTGAAGCTGCCAGTTTCCACGATCCGGGTGAACAAGACTAGCGTGTCGAGCCTGTCCATTGTTAATCCGCATGAAATTTATATGTGCATATTTTCGCATTTATTCACAGACAGATAACAACAATAATCTGTTCCATCAACAACGAAGGAGCAGGAAATGACTGCAGCAACACGAAAAGTCGCGATCGTGACTGGCGCTTCTCGCGGCATTGGCCGGACCATCGCCTCCCGCCTCGCTGACGACGGCTACACGGTTGTCGTGAATTATGCCGGCAACGCAGACGCAGCAGCCAGCGTGGTCGGGGAGATCCGCAGCAAGGGCGGTACGTCCATCGCAGTAAAGGCCGACGTCAGTCAGCCGGCAGAGGTGCAGGGACTGTTTGCGGGTGCCCGCGAAGCATTCGGGCGCATCGATACAGTGGTGGCAAATGGCGGCGTCATGAAGAACGGGCTGATCTCCGCGATGTCAGTCAGCGACTTCGACCAGATCATGACAGTCAATCTGCGCGGCACTTTCCTGCTGATGGCGGAAGCTTCCCGGCACTTGCAAAGCGGCGGCCGCTTCATAGCGCTGTCGACCAGCGTCATCGCGAAGAATGTGCCTACTTACGGTCCCTATATCGCCTCCAAGGCCGGTGTCGAGGGATTGGTCAGAGTGTTTGCCAATGAACTGCGCGGCAGGAATATCACGGTCAACGCCGTCGCGCCTGGACCAGTTGCAACCGAACTCTTCTTCCAAGGGAAAAGCGACGAACAAGTAGCGCAAATCGTCATGCAATCACCGTTGGAGCGCATCGGCCAGCCGCAGGATATTGCCGAAGCGGTTTCTTTCCTGGCTGGACCGCAGGGCAGCTGGATCAACGGCCAGGTCATCCGCTCGAACGGCGGCTTCGCCTGATCGGCAGGCACCCCTTTTACATTTTTCAGGAGAATCCCATGCCATTTGCAAACTTCAAATTCCCGGAAGGTATCATCGACGCGGCGCGCAAGGAAGAGATCATTCACCGCACCACGGCAATGTTTGTCGAGTTCTACGGGGAGGGCGTACGCCCTTATTCGATGGTCCTGGTGGAGGAAGTCGCCGACGGCGGCTGGGGCCGGGCAGACGAAACGCTGACCCTCGCCAAGATGGGCAAGGCGCCGCAATCGTGATGGCCGGAACAGCGCGCTTGCCGCGAGCAGAGTCTGTCGGCTATGCACTGCTGCGCGTGGTCTACGGGCTTGTCGTGCCGGCGCATGGCATCCCTAAGGCCATGCGGATTCCGCATGGTTCGATGGGCGATCCATTCAGCAGTACGGCAAGCCTGATCCACAGCCGGCTCGGGCTTCCCTTCTAATACCCGCTGATCCTCGGCGCGACGGCGGCCTTCTTCGCACTGCGCGGTGGAGATTGCTATTCCGTCGATGGACTTATGCGATACCCTTCCTTGCGCCGCCCTGCTACCATCGCATAATGAACACTAAACGCACTCTTGCGGTAATGGCCGCCGCCGCTATCCTGATGGCCTGCAGTCCGAAGTACGACTGGCGCGATTTCCGAAGTAACGATGCGCCGTTCGCCGTCCTGTTCCCCGGCAAGCCTGCCACGCACACGCGTAATATCAACCTGAATGGCGAGCAGGTGCAAATGACGATGGCTGCCGCTGAAGTCGAAGGCACCCTGTTCGCCGTCGGCAGCGCCGAACTGCCCGACGAAAGCAAGGCGGCCAAGGCCGTGCAGGATATGAAGGCGCAGATGGTGCGCAACGTCGGCGCAAGCAACAGCAAAGAGACCACGAAAGACGGCGCATTCCTGGTCGAAGCGCATGGCGTGCAAAATGGCACCCCCATGCTGCTGCATGCGCGCTTCCAGTCGCAGGGAAAACGGGCGTATCAAGTGGTCGTGATGGGGAAAGAGAAAGATATCAACACCGAGATAGTTGATACCTTCATGAGTTCGTTTAAAGTGAATTAATAGCACCTTGCACGCATGTGCTCTGCATGTGCCTTTTGTCTAGACGTGTTATCGTATTAGCACATCAACAAACTACGGGAAGCGCGCCATGTTGATCAAATTTAATTCAATATCCTCTCCGGAAGTCTTGATGGCTCACGAGCATGTGGAGCGCATCATGGACCTTCTGCAAAAGAGCCCAACGCGTGGCGTAATCACTGCGGCGGAAGCCTCGAATGCCTTGCAATTGCTGGAAAAAGAGGTAGCGCTCAGCAAGCTGCACCCTGAAGTGGACTCCAGTAACGGGCAACATTTGCCAACGCACGCCTTGCCCGACGAAGGCGAAGACGCCGAGATGGCCGAAAGCCAGAAAATCAGCTTCGCCCAGCGCGCATTCCCCCTGTTGGAAATGCTGCGCGCTGCCAAAACCGGCGGCCACGATATTGTCTGGGGTGTTTGATCTCAGCCTGGATTCGACGACAATCAAGTCCCCGTTTGGCAATGGCAGCACACCGCGCGGGTAGCGTAGCTGGATGCGCTGCTGCGCTGAAAAACCCACGGCGCAAAAGCGGGTGGCTGCCACATCGTGGCAGCCACCTGGTTTTATGTCTTGGGTTCAGAAAGCAAAAAACCCACCGGCGCATGCGCCTGGTGGGCTTTTTCAATAACTAGCCTGACGATAACCTACTTTCACACTGGTTGCAGCAC
>NZ_JBFRDW010000238.1:0-8142 GCF_052113985.1 Pseudoduganella sp. RAF53_2
ACAGTCCTTCCGACAGAATCTTGTACACCACCCGCTCGCCGATATCGCTGGTGGTCAGGGTTTGCAGCATCTTGCGGTCGGCCAGACGCTGCGCCAGCTCGGGCGAGGTGGCGATGTAGCCGACCCGCAGATTGGCTGCCATCGTCTTCGAGAAACCACCGAGATAGATCACCCGCTGCAACTGGTCCAGCGCGGCCAGACGCGTTGCGGGCTGCACTGCGCTGCCCGGATGCAGGTCGCAGTAGATATCGTCCTCCACGATGG
Organism: Pseudoduganella sp. RAF53_2; assembly: GCF_052113985.1. NCBI lineage: Bacteria > Pseudomonadati > Pseudomonadota > Betaproteobacteria > Burkholderiales > Oxalobacteraceae > Pseudoduganella > Pseudoduganella sp. RAF53_2. Next base: position 265 of record NZ_JBFRDW010000238.1, read on the forward strand.
TGATGCCGTGTTCTTCTGCAATGCGCAGAATCTGGAAGGCTTTGGCGGCGGACAGCGACGTCGAACTGGGGTTGTGCAGCACGGAGTTGATCACGTACAGGCGCGGCTTGTGGATCGCCGCCAGTTCCGCCARCTGGGCGATATCGGGACCATCGGCCAGGCGCGGAATGCCGACCACTTTCGCACCCAGCGCGGCGAAGGAACCGAACATCAGAAACCATGCCGGATCGTCGACAAAGATCGTGTCGCCGGGCCGCGTGAATTCGCGCGCCACCATGTCCAGCGCCYGCGTCACGCCGGCGGTGGTCACCAGCTGTTCGGGCGTGGCGGCGATTTCCAGCTCGGCCAGTTTGTGCTGCAGCTGCTGGCGCAGCGGCAGGAAGCCTTGCGGCACGCCGTAATTGAGCAGCAGTCCCGCGTGCTGCCGGCTGATGGCGCGCAGCGCGTTGGCGATCACCGGGCCATCCAGCCAGTCCGCCGGCAGTACGCCTGTACCGGGAGTGTGCTGGTGCGCCATCGGGCGGAACATATTGCGGACCAGCCAGACCACGTCAAGCGTATGCCCGTCCGGGAACGGCGCCTGGCTGCGCTGCTCGGGCGCGTTCAATGCCGTTCGCTCGCGGATGTAGAAACCTGCGCCGCGCCGCGATTCGAGATAGCCGTGCGCCACCAGCTTGTCGTAGGCGGCGACCACGGTGAAGGCAGACACGCCATGCGTGGCGGCGAACTGGCGGATCGAGGGCATGCGCGCGCCGCTGCGCAGGACACGGTCGTCAATGCGTGCGGCGACCGAGCGCACGATCTGGTCGATCAGCGATTCGCCGGATTCGCGCGACAGCAACGCCATCGGCGCAGAGCCACGCGGCGCCCGGGCCGGGGCCGAAGAAATGAGTGTATCGGTCATTTTACCGTCACAGTGCGTAGGATTATCGTCGAAAGTGTACTGGTTCTGTACTGGTCATTTATCCTACGATACACCCATCGATCCACTTTTTCCAGCACACGATCATGAAGCTTCCAAGCGCCATTGAGATTGCCCATGCCGCCGACATCGTCTACTCGGTCATGCCGCCTACGCCACAGATCTCCTGGGCCTTGTTGAATGAGGCGCTGGGCACGCAAGCCTGGATCAAGCACGAAAACCATACGCCGACCGCGGCCTTCAAGGCGCGCGGAGGCCTGGTCTACATGCGCAAGCTGTTGCAGCGTTCACCGGACACGCCGGGCGTGATTACCGCTACGCGCGGCAACCATGGCGTGTCGACGGCGTTTGCGGCACAGCGCAATGGATTGAAGGCGACCATCGTTTTCCCGCACGGGAATGGCGCGGAGAAGACGGCCATGATGCGCTCACTTGGCGCAAATATCGTCGAACACGGCGATGATTTTCAGGCCAGCCGCGAGCATGCCGTGATGCTGGCGGAGCGTGATGGACTGCATATGGTGCCGCCATGCCACGAAGACCTCGTCGCTGGCGTCGCCACCTATTGGCTGGAGCTGCTGCGCGCACGGCCGGATATCGACACGGTGTTCGTGCCGATCGGACAGGGCTCCGGCTTTTGCGCGGCCATCGCAGCACGCGGGGCGCTGGGCTTGAACACGCGCGTGATTGGCGTGGTGTCGGCCGGTGCGCCGGGCTATCAGCTGTCGTTCCGCGCCGGCGAGCCGGTCAGCGCTGCGGTGGATACGGCGATCGCGGACGGCATGGCGTGCCGCACGCCTGATCCGGCGTCGCTGCCGTTCGTGCTGCAATATGCGGACGATGTGGTTGCGGTCAGCGACGACGAAATCGCACGCGCCATTCGTCTGTATTACTACGCGACGCACAATGTCGCGGAAGGCGCCGGCGCCGCGGCGCTGGCGGCGGCCATGCAGCTCAGGAACGACCCGCGCGTCAAGGGCAAGAAGCTCGGCCTGCCGCTGACCGGCGCCAACCTCGAAGCCGAACAATTGCGCCGCGTGCTGGGCGAGGAGCAGTTGCGATGAGCGCCCACAGTACAGACTACCCGACGGGCCAACGCGACTTGTCCATGTGCGCGGCCAGCGGCAGTGCGCCACACGAAGCGGCAGACAACCTGCACACCGGGCCGGGCAGCGTCGTGGAGGGCGGCGGTGCGGAGACGCGGGGGATGTTGCTGGGTCTGGCCGGCGTGGCGATCTTCAGTCTCACGCTGCCGTTCACGCGGATGGCCGTCGCCGATCTCGATCCTGTTTTTGTGGTGATGGGCCGCGCCGTGGTGGCGGCATTGCTGTCGGCCTGCTGGCTGCTGTGGAAGCGTGCGCCGCTGCCGACGCAAAAGCAGATCCCGCCCCTGCTGATGGCCGGCGCCGGCTGCGTCATCGGCTTTCCGCTGCTGACATCCATCGCCATGCGCACCCTGCCCGCTTCGCACGGCGCGGTGCTGGTTGGCGTGCTGCCGCTGGCCACGGCACTGATGTCCGCCCTGCGCGGACATGAACGGCCGTCCATGGGCTTCTGGATGACGGCCCTGCTGGGCAGCGCGCTGGTGGCCGCATTCGCGCTACGCCAGAGCGGCGGCACGCTGCACGCCGCCGACCTGGCCATCTTCGCCGCCGTGCTGTGCGCCGGCGCGGGCTACGCGGAAGGCGGCCGGCTGTCGCAGCAAATGGGCGGCGAACAGGTCATCGCCTGGGGACTCGTGCTGTCGCTGCCGGTAGCGTTGCCAATCGCGACCTGGCAGGCCTGGACCCACGCCCTGCAGCTCGGCGGCGCGAGCGTGCAAGCCTGGGGCGGCTTCGCCTACACCTGCGTGTTCTCCATGTTTATCGGATTCTTCTTCTGGTACCGCGGCATGGCGCTGGGCGGCGTTTCACGGGTGGGACAAGTGCAGCTGGTGCAGCCTTTCCTGTCCCTGCTGGGCGCCGCGCTGGTGCTGAACGAAAAGCTGCAAACCGAGCATATTTTGTTCGCTCTCGCCGTTATTGCCACTGTCAGCGCAGGAAAACGCTTCAAAGTAGCCCGTTGACCGTCGCTTATTCGGAAGGCCCCAGAGTACAATAGCGGTCTTACCGAACCATTTTTACCCGGGAAAAACCATGTCCGTCTACGAAAAACTGAAGTCGCTCGATATCACCCTGGCTCCTCCGGCCGCTCCTGTTGCTGCCTACGTTATGTACGTGCAGACCGGTAACCTGGTGTTCATCTCCGGCCACATCGCCAAGAAGCCGGACGGTAACCCATGGGTTGGCCAACTGGGCAAGAACATCGACACCGCCGAAGGCCAGAAAGCCGCACGCGCCATCGCCATCGACCTGATGGGCACCCTGCAGGAAGCCTGCGGCGGCGACCTGACCCGCGTGAAGCGCATCGTCAAGGTCATGAGCCTGGTGAACTCCACGCCGGACTTCACGGAACAGCACCTGGTCACCAACGGCTGCTCCGAGCTGCTGGGCGAAGTGTTCGGCGACGCCGGCAAGCACGCCCGCTCCGCCTTCGGTGTGGCCCAGATCCCGCGCGGCGCCTGCGTTGAGATCGAACTGATCGCCGAAATCGCCTAAATAGTTTACAGATTGCCGGAAGGCGCTTCGGCGCCCTCCCTTACCGAGAATATTTATGAAAATCGAGACACCGAACCCGCTGCAGTGGCACTTCTCCGAGCGTGCGATGCAGATGCAAAGCTCCTTCATCCGCGAAATCCTGAAGGTGACCCAGCAGCCTGAGATCATCTCCTTCGCCGGCGGCCTGCCATCGCCAGCCACCTTCCCGGTCGAAGTCATGCAGAAAGCGTTCGACAAAGTGCTGTCCACCGCCGGCAAAACTGCCCTGCAGTACGGTCCGACCGACGGCTACATGCCGCTGCGCCAGTGGATCGCGGACTCGGTGTCGCAAAACGGCGCACAGATCTCGCCGGAACAAGTGCTGATGGTGTCCGGCTCCCAGCAGGCGCTGGACCTAATTGGCAAAGTGCTGATCGACGAAGGCAGCAAAGTGCTGGTGGAGACCCCGTCCTACCTGGGCGCGCTGCAAGCCTTCTCCGTGTATCGTCCTGAATTCGTGTCGGTGGACACCGACGAACATGGCCTGGTGCCGTCCTCGCTGGACCGCATCGCCGCCGGCGCGCGCCTGCTGTACGCGTTGCCGAACTTCCAGAACCCGACCGGCCGTTCGCTGTCCGTCGAGCGCCGCCAGGAACTGGTGGAAACCTGCGCCCGCCTGAACCTGCCGCTGATCGAAGACGATCCTTACGGCGCCCTGAGCTACAAAGGCCAGCCTAGCCCGAAAATGGTCGCCATGAATCCGGATGGCGTGATCTACATGGGTTCCTTCTCCAAAGTGCTGACCCCTGGCATCCGCCTGGGTTACGTCGTGGCGCCGAAGCCGATGGTGCGCCGCCTGGAACTGGCCAAGCAAGCCGCCGACCTGCACACCGCCCAGCTGACCCAGATGGTGGTGCATGAAGTGGTGAAGGATGGCTTCCTGGACCAGCACATTCCGACCATCCGCGAACTGTACGGCAACCAGTGCCAGGCCATGCTGGATGCGATGGCCGAACACTTCCCTGCCTCCGCCACCTGGACCAAGCCGGAAGGCGGCATGTTCATCTGGGTTGATCTGCCAAAGCACATCAACGCCATGGAACTGCTGGACGAAGCCATCAAGCAAAAGGTCGCCTTCGTGCCAGGCTCGCCGTTCTACGCCAACGAGCCGGAAACCAACACCCTGCGCCTGTCCTTCGTGACCGTGCCGCCGGAGCGTATTCGCCAGGGCATCGAAATCCTGGGCAAACTGATCAAGGCTCGTCTGTAAATAATCGTCACAATGCCGACGGGATTTCCCGTCGGCAATTAACACCAATTGTCACAGAATTCCGTTAGATAATTGCCAAGTTTGTTGAACAGACAGCGTTTCCGCGTCTTATTTCGGCAAAACTTAGCATGATTTTTTACAATTCTTGTTGGCTAGCCGGTATGATTTGGCCAGACAGTCACCACGGACTTTAGGCCAGCATGATTCCAGGCGGTACCAGCTTTACGACGCGGCGAGACGCCGCGATCCTCATCGTCGATGACGCGCCGGATAACCTGAGTGTTCTGCGGAAGCTGATGGTCGAACAGGGTTACCAGACCTTCGTGGCCAATTCGGGCGAACGCGCCCTGGAAATTGCGCGCCGCGTGCACCCCGACCTGATCCTGCTGGATGTGATCATGCCCGGCATGGACGGCTTCGAAACCTGCCGCCAGCTGAAGGCCAACGCCGCTACCCAAAATATTCCCGTTCTGTTCATGAGCGCCCGCAATGGACAGGACGATGTCGTCGCCGGTTTCGATCTCGGCGCCGTCGATTACATCAGCAAGCCGCTGCGCATGGCCGAAGTGTGCGCACGTGTGCGCACCCAGCTGCAGATCCGCTTCGCTACCGAGAGCCAGCAGGAACAGGCGGAACGCCTGCGCACCATCGTCAACAATATGGCCGAAGGCTTGATGATCATCGAGCCGGATGGACGCATTCAGTTCACCAATCCGGCTTGCGACGGCTATCTGGGTTATATGACCAACGAGCTGGCGGGCAAATCGATTTCCGACCTGCTGAATCCTCTGGTGGCGCAGGAATACCTGGAATACTTCTCGCGCTACACTGCCTCGCCGGATACGGCGCATAGCCACGGCACGCGCGAAGTGATCATCCGCCACCGCACCGGCAAGTCCGTGTGCATGGACCTGACGCTGACGCCGATGTTCCTGCGCCAGCCGCTGTTCATCGGCCTGCTGCACGACATCACCCACCACAAGCTGTCCGAAGATGCGCTGCAGCGCGCGGCGATGGTCGACCCGCTGACCAAGATCGCCAACCGCCGCCACTTCGATACCTTCCTGGAAAAGGAATGGCAGCGCGCCATGCGCAACGGCGCCGCACTGTCGCTGGTGGTGCTGGACGTGGACCACTTCAAGCTCTATAACGACACCCTGGGCCATGCTCAGGGCGACGTCTGCCTGCAGCAGGTCGCGCAAGCCATCAGCACCCACGCCCTGCGCGTCACCGATCTCGCTGCGCGCTACGGCGGCGAAGAATTCGTGCTGCTGTTCGCGGAGACGGAAGCGGATTCGGCCTACTTGCTGGCGGAGTCGATTCGCGCGCATATCGAATCGCTGCAGCTGCCGCATCCGAAATCGCCAACCTCGCCGTGGATTACGGTCAGCATCGGCGTGACCACGCTGCACCCCACCCCGACCGATAATATCGAGGCCCTGTTTGTCGCCGCCGACCGCGCCATGTACGTGGCCAAGGAAAGCGGACGCAATCAGGTCCGCGCCACCCGCCCCGGTGGTGCAGCCCTCGACGCCATCAAGACCGTCGCCAACCGCTAAAGCGCTTCCGGATAGCCTGTGATCGCAGCGATTTCCTGGTACATCGGCTGCAGCCGCTTGTACATTTTCAGGTAGACCCGCTTGTACAGCTGCTCATAAGTCTTGCGATGCGCAGGATCGGGCTGGAACACGCGGCCCGGCCGTGTCATCGCGCTGATCGCTTCGCGGAAGCTGCCGTGCAAGCCGAGGCCCGCCGCGACCGCAATCGCAGCACCCAATCCCGACGTTTCGTAGATGTGCGCACGCGCCGCAGGCAGGCCGAAGATATCGGCCGTCAGCTGCATGGCTGCATCGCTTTGCGAGCCGCCGCCCGCCACGCGCAGCTCGGTGATTGGCACGCCGCTGCGTTTTTCGATGCGCTCCTTGCCTTCTCTCAGAGCGTAAGCCAGGCCTTCCAGGATCGCGCGGTACATATGGGCGCGCGTGTGCACATCGCCGAAACCGATCATGGCGCCCTTCGCTTCCGGTCCCGGCACCTTGATGCCTGGACTCCAGTATGGCTGCAGCATCAGGCCCATGGAACCTGGCGGCACCGCATTCACCAGGCTGTCGAACAGCGCTTCCGGCGCCATGCCACGCTCCGTCGCCACGGCCTGCTCGCGGTCGCCGAACTGCTCCTTGAACCAGTTGACCATCCAGTAGCCGCGGAAGATCTGTACTTCGGTGCTGTAGGCGCCCGGAATCGCCGCCGGATAAGGCGGAATGAAGGGCGTGACTTCCACATACTTCTTGCTGGTGGTGTTGATGGTGGCCGTGGTGCCGTAGCTCAGGCAACCAATGTGCGGCTCCAGGCAACCTGCGCCAATCACTTCGCAGGCCTTGTCGGCCGCCGCAGCCACCAGGGGCAAACCTTGCGGGATGCCTGTTTCGTCGGATGCCTGCTGGGTGATCACGCCGATCACAGTACCCGGCTCCACCAGCTCCGGCAGCATGTCGGGGCGAATCGCCAGCGCCTGCCATTTCCAGTCGCGCGCACCGGCCCATTTGTGGCGCTTGTAATCGAACGGGACGTAAGCCACTTGCGATCCGGTCGAATCGGCATAACGCCCGCTCAGGCAGTAATTCAGATAGCCGGACAGCAGCAGGAACTTGCCCGTGCGATTCCACACATCCGGCTGATGGGCCTTGATCCAGTTGATCTCGGCCTCGCGGCGGAAATAATCGATAGTGCCGTCCACGCCCGCCACCTTGAACGCGGCTTTCCATAAGCCGCCCAGCGGCGGCACCTGCTCGGTGCGGCGCTGGTCCAGCCAGGTGATGGCCGCACGCAGCGGCTTGCCTTCGCTGTCCACGTTGACCACCGTGCCGCGCTGCGTGGTCACGGCCACGCCTTTCACCTGCGATCTGCTGATGCTGGTGGTGGCCCATAGGCGCTGGCAGGCCAGGCACACCGCCTGCCAGTAGCCTTCGGCCTTGTGCTCGGCCCAGCCAGGGTGATCGGAGTAGTAAGGCTCCAGGTGGACTTGCGTCTTGGCGGCGAGGTTGCCGTGCAGGTCGAACAGCAAGGCGCGCACGCTCTGCGTTCCATTGTCGATGGACAGGATATAGGAT
>NZ_JBFRDW010000239.1:0-8067 GCF_052113985.1 Pseudoduganella sp. RAF53_2
GTGCAGAAGGCGGTGCGCTCGGTGGAGCCGGCGGCATCGGCGGCGCAGCAGGCGGCGCGGCCGGTGGGGCGGGAGCCGTCGGCGGTGCGGCGGGCGGCACTGTGACCGCTGGTGGCCCAGGCGCGGCCGACCTGGCCCCAACTGGTCCCGAAGCCGCGCGCGGACTTGCCACGAATGCCATGATCCCTGCCGCCCTGGCAGCCTATCGAACCGGCGACATCGCCGCCGCATCCGGCCGTCCACCCACTGCAGGACCGGCTGGCGAAGCCGTCCCGGCAGTGGAAGCGGTCACGCGCACCCACGCTGCCCTGCCCGTGCAAACCGGCGAGCAAACCCGCCGGCCGCTGGTCCCACCGCCGACGCTGCCGGAAAACGCCGCGAATACTGGACAATCCGGCAACGCACCCGCACGTCCGCCGAACACGCCGCCCGAAGCAACCTGAGCTTCTTGATAAGGTATCGCCGCCCGCGTTGCGCGGCGCGCCACACTTCGCTCAAAATCGCCGGCCCAACCGGCAATTCCCGCGGGAAACTCGGTAATATCGGGGCATGAATCCCGCCAAGCGCGCTTTCCTGTTGCAATCCGCATTACTTGTCGCGCCGCTGCTCGGCTTGCGGGACGCGCACGCGCAGCAGATGGTCAGCCTGATCATGGGCGAGGCTTTCGACGAAGCGGGCCGCCCCAAACTCATGCGTCCCTGGCAGCGTACCCTGCTTGATTACCTCGAAAAAGAACTGAACCTGCGCTTCRACGTGCGCACGTATCCCTGGCCGCGTGCCGAGCGCAATGCGCGCAATGGCGACGGCCTGATTTTCGGCCTGCCGAAAAACGCCGGCCGGGAACGCGCGCTGCGCTATTCCGAAGCAGCCGTCAGCAGCACCTTATGGCTGGTCACACGCAGCGACGCCACCTTCCCTTTTGAAAAACTGTCCGACCTGCGCGGCAAGACCATCGGCGCGGTGCGCGGTTATGGCTACGGCGAAGAATTCGAACGCGCCCGCATCGAAAAGCTGTTCAAGGTGGAGGACGACCTGCCTTCGCGCGCCACGCGCCTGCAGCGCCTTCTGCTCAAACGCGTGGACGCGGTGCTGCTATTCCAGACCGGCTGGCAAACCGCCGCCGACATGGAAGCCGAACTGCGCGCCTTCGCTGCGCCGCTCACCAAGGACATCCCCCTGCCACCCGGCGTCACCCTGAGCGTGCTGCCCACGCCCGTGCAAGTCGACACGCAGCAGTTCTTCGCCGTCGCCCGCAGCCGCGACGATGGCTTGATCGACCGCATCAACGCCGCCCTGCTCAAACAGCAAAAACAAGCCTCTCTGCGCCAGCGCCGCAGCTGATTGCTTACACCTTCCCGCTTGCCCCGCGTGCAGGATTGTGGATAATCACGCCATCAAAACAATTTGGAGACTTTTGATGAACTTGAAACACTCCGCCGGCGTGCTGGCTTTGATGGCGTTTGCCGCTTCGGCGTCCGCGCAGGAACTGGTTGTAAAGATTGGCCACAGCGGACCGCTGTCCGGCGCCCAGGCCTTCTCCGGCAAGGACAACGAAAAAGGCGCGCGTCTCGCGATCGAAGAACTGAACGCCAAGCCCATTACAGTCGGCGGCAAGAAGGTCAAGTTCGAACTGGTTTCCGAAGACGATCAGGGCGACCCGAAAGCCGGTGTGTCGGTGGCCCAGAAGCTGGCCGACAGCGGCGTGAAATACGTGGTCGGTCCATACAATTCCGGCGTGGCGATTCCGGCTTCGCGCGTGTACAACGACGCGGGCATGCTGATCGCGCCCGTGGCCACCAATCCCAAGTTGACGCAGCAAGGCTACAAAGGCATCTTCCGCATCAACGCCAGCGATACGCAGCTGGGCTCCAAGATGGCGCTGTACGCAGCCAATGAGCTGAAGGCGAAAAACGTCGCCGTGATCGATGACCGCACCGCGTTCGGCCAGGGCCTGGCGGAAGAATTCAAGAAGCAGGCGCGCGCTTCGGGCCTGACCGTGGCGGGACATGAGTACACCACCGACAAGGCAGTGGACTTCACGTCCATCCTGACCAAACTGAAGTCGAAGAATGTGCAGGCCATCTTCTTCGGCGGCTATGCGCCGCAAGGAGCGCCAATGGTGCGCCAGATGCGGCAGCTGGGCATCAATGCCAAGCTGCTGGGCGGCGATACCATCTGCACCGCGGAAATGGGCAAGCTGGGCGGCGACGCCGTCGGCGAGAACGTGCTGTGCGCACAAGGCGGCGCGCTGCTGGAGAAAGCGGCTGCCGGTCCGGCCTTMAAGGCCAAATTCAAGAAGCGCTTCAATTCGGAACCGGATGTGTATGCGTCGGCTTATTACGATGCGGTCCAGATGTACGCAGCATCGATGGCCAAGACCAATTCGATTGACCCGGCTAAGGTGGGCGCGGATATCGCGGCGGGCAGCTACAAGGGCGTGTCCGGCACCTATTCGTTTGACGCCAAGGGCGATATGAAGTCTTCGCCTGTGACCATCTACAACTTCAAGAACGGCCAGCCTGCGCCGATCGCCAGCTTTTAAGCATTCCCCGCCGCGCCGGGTTACTCCTCACCGAGGATGACCCGGTTGCGGTTCCTGATCGCTTCCATCGTCTTTTCCGTCGCACCGGGACCGGGCTCGACGCGCACATCGCGCAGGGCCAGCAGGCGGTCGCCCACGCGCGGCCCGACCGGCTCGATCGGCAGCCCGGTCTTGTTTTCGACCAGCTGCAGCGGCGCTTCGTGCCCCAGCCATTCATCGCCCCACTGCGACAGCGCCACGATCACCGGGAATAGCGCCTCGCCCTTGGGCGTGAGCTTGTAAGCCGAACGCTTCTCGCTGCCTTCCGCAATCACTTTCTCCAGCACGCCGTAGTCGATCAGGCTATTCAGCCGCGACGTCAGCACATTGCGGGCAATGCCCAGCCGCTGCTGGAAATCGTCGAAACGGCTGGTGCCGAGCAGGCATTCGCGCACGATGAGCAGGCTCCACCACTCGCCGACCTGGTCGAGCGAGCGGGCTACGGAGCAGTTCATTCCATCAAAAGTTTTCCGGTACATGCAGACCATCTTAGCATATAAGTTGCGTCACACAACTTTTGTGCTATATTAGTTTCATCACGAAACTTTTGCAGGACCAAATAATCATGGATAAACGTCTTCTCTTCCTTGCCTCAGGCATGTTCGCCATCGGCACCGACAGCTTTGTCGTCGCCGGCATCCTGGCGCCGGTGGCCGCTTCACTCAACGTCTCGGTCGCCCTGGCCGGGCAAATGGTGACCATTTATGCATTGAGCTATGCCCTGCTCTCGCCAGTGATCGCGGCGGCGGCAGCCAGTTGGCCACGCAAACAGCTGCTGCTGGCAGGCCTTGCCGTTTTTGTACTTGGCAATGTGATCACGGCTGTCGCCCCGAGTATTGAACTGGTGCTGGCGAGCCGCTTCCTGGCGGGGCTTGGCGCAGCCATGTTCAGCCCGACCGCTACCGCCACCGGCGCCTCGCTGGTGCCGGCGGAGCAGCGTGGACGCGCGCTGGCAATTGTGATTGCAGGCTTGTCCAGCGCAACGGCGCTGGGTGCGCCGATGGGCACCTTCATCGGCGGTCTGCTCGACTGGCGCGCAACGATGTGGTTTGTGTCCGCGATYGGGGCCGCGGCCTTTATCGGCCTGGCGTGGCGTCTGCCGTCCATTTCGGCTCCGCCAGCCGTCAGCCTGGCGCAGCGCCTGAAACCACTGGGCGATGCGCGGGTGCTGCTGACGCTGGCCACCACCTTGCTGGTGTATGGCGGCCTGTTCCTGGTTTATACCTACGTTGGCCTGGGCTTCGATCGTGCCACCGGCGGCGATGGCCGCGTGCTGGCTGGCTTGCTGCTGCTGTGGGGCGTGGCGTCGACCGTCGGCAATCTGCTGGCTGGCCGTTTGACTGACCGCTTCGGCAGCCGCCGCATCATCAATTTCGCGATCGCTGTTCTGGCTGTGGACTTCGCCCTGCTGCCGTGGACCTCCGCATCGCTGCTGACCGCAGTACCCGCGCTGATCGTGTGGGGGCTGGCCGGCTGGGGCATGCTGGTGCCGCAGCAGCACCGCCTGATCAGCATCACGCCTTCCGCCGCACCGCTGCTGCTTGGCTTGAATTCTGCCGCACTGTATGTGGGCGTTTCCATGTCCGGCCTGGTCGGCGGCGCCGCCATCACCCTGGTCAGCGCCCACTCCCTCGGACTGGTGAGCGCAGTCTTCATCATTATCGGTCTGCTTGCGGCGGAATCCGCTTATCGCCTGATCGCACGCCCAACCGTATCGGCAGCCGTCGCGGCAGCCGGCTAGCCGGCGCGGCTGCGAACCGCAGGCGTCGCTCGTTCCATCAGCGGCGCCAGCGCGGTGCGGTGCTTGTCGAGGTGCTGCCAGAGCAGCGTGGCGATGGGGCCGTGAGGGCGGTCGGCGCGGCGCGCGGCGACGAGATCTTCGGTACTGCCGGGCAGGTGGCGGCCAGCGATGGAAATCAGCGAGCCGTCGCGCAATTCGTCTTCGATCAGGAAGCGCGGCATGTGGCCCCAGGCCATGCCCTGAAGGATGATTTCCTTCTTCATCAACTGGTCCGCTACCGTGCACTGGTGAGCGCCTTCGATCATGAAGTAGTCGCGCGTGGCCATCGAATGTGCGGTATCGCGGATCACGCATTGCGTGTAATCCCGCAGCTGCTCGGGCTTTACCGAACGGCCCGGCGCGAAGCGCAGGAAGCCCGGCGCCACAACGGGCACGAAGGGAACGCTGGCCAGATCGATCCATTCAACGCGCGGATCGTTCTTGTCCACGCCATGCACGATGAGGTCCGCGTCGCCATCATGCAAGCGCTCCTCCGGCCCCGATACCGACTCGACATGCAGGTGCAGCCTGGTGCCGCAATGCTGCGCAAAGAACCCGCTCAGCACTGCCAGTACGGCGCGGCGCGGACAGAAGTCGCCCACCACCACGCGCAACTCGCTTTCTTCGCCCATCGCCAGCTGGCGTGCGTGCACTTCCAGCTGCGCCAGCTCGCGCAGCATGCCCTGCGCCTTATGGTGAAACGAGGCGCCCGCCTCGGTCAGCGCTACACGATAGCCGCTGCGGTCCAGCAGCGCGAGATCCAGTTGCCGCTCCAGCCTCGCCACCGCCGCATGCACGGCCGGATGCGTGCGATGCAGCGCATCCGCCGCCGACTGGAATCCGCCCGTGCGAGCCACCGCATCAAAGCACTGCAGGTCGTGCAAGGTGAAAGCGCTCATTGTCAGTATTCCTTACAAAGAATGACTGAACTTTATAATATTTTTCGGAACGCTGCGCGGCTACGATGGTTTCCGGAAAGGAGATCTACCATGGAATCATTCATCACTGCCAACGATGGCGTGCGCATCGCCTACCGCTTCGACGGGGCGCAGCAGCTGCCAACACTTATCCTGTCCAACTCCATCGCCACCGACTACGCGATGTGGGACGGCCAGATCGCGGAACTGTCGCAGCGCTTCCGCGTGCTGCGTTTCGACACGCGCGGCCACGGTAAATCGGACGTGCCGCTGGGACCTTACTCGATGGACCGTCTGGGCCACGACGTACTGGATTTGATGGACGCACTCGGCATCGCCAGGGCACACTTCCTCGGCCTGTCGCTGGGTGGCTTCATTGGCCAATGGCTGGCGATTCACCGGCCCGAGCGCATCGACAGACTTATCCTCAGCAACACCGCCGCCTCGCTCGGCACGGACGGATGGAGCGAGCGCATTGCCGGCGTGCTGGCCGATCACGGCATGCGCGAATCAGCCGAGATGTTCCTGAATAATTGGTTCCCCGCGAAGATGGTTGCGGAGAATGGTGCAGAAATCCAGCGCTTCCGCGCCATGCTGCATGCGATCGATCCGCGTGGCGTGGCGGGCGCCTTTGCCGCGGTGCGCGACGCCGATCAGCGCCGCACGGTGCGCTTGATTGAAGCGCCGACGCTGGTCATTGCCGGCATCGACGACACCGTGACCAGCGCAAAGCATGGTGAGGAACTCGCCGCGGCCATTCCTGGCGCGCGGCTGGTGATGCTGCCCGGCGTGCATCTATCGAACGTCGAGCAGCCGGCTGCCTATATGGATGCGGTGATGGGCTGGCTGGGCGGATAAAACCTTAGCCGGCCAGCTTGGCCATCGCAGCTGCCACGCCGGCGCCGTATTCAGGATCGGCCTGGTTACAGTGGTCGATATGGCGTGCACACACAGCTTGCGAAACGCCCTTCATCGCGCGCGCCGTATTGTCGAACAGGGCCTGGCGCTGTTCGCCGGTCATCAGGCGGAACAGCGCGCCGGCCTGCGAGAAGTTGTCGGTATCGACGCGGTGATCCCAGTAGCCTGCAGCGCCTTCCACGGCCAGCGGCGGCTCCTTGTACTCCGGCTGTTCGATCCATTCTTCCTTGCTGTTTGGCTGGTAGGCGATGGTGCCGCCCAGATTGCCGTCCACGCGCATGGCGCCGTCGCGATGGAAACTGTGGAAGGGGCACTTCGGCGCATTCACCGGAATCTGGTGGTGGTTCGAGCCGAGGCGGTAGCGCGCCGCATCGCCATACGAGAACAGGCGCGCCTGCAGCATGCGGTCCGGCGAGAAGCCGATGCCGGGCACCACGGCTGCCGGCGTAAAGGCCGACTGCTCGACTTCGGCAAAGTAGTTGTCCGGATTGCGGTTCAGCTCCAGCATGCCGACTTCAATCAGCGGATAGTCTTTCTTCGGCCAGACTTTGGTCAGGTCGAAGGGGTTGTACGGCACCTTATTGGCGTCCGCTTCCGGCATCACCTGGATCATCATCTTCCAGCGCGGGAAGTCGCCTTTTTCAATCGACCCGAACAAATCGCGCTGATGGCTTTCGCGGTCCTGGCCGATCAGGGCCACCGCTTCCGCATCGGTCAGATTCTCGATGCCCTGCTGCGTAATAAAGTGGAACTTGACCCAGAAACGCTCGTTGGCCGCGTTGATCAGGCTATAGGTATGGCTGCCGAAACCATGCATGTGACGGTAGGATTTCGGAATACCGCGATCGCTCATCACAATGGTGACCTGGTGCAGCGCTTCCGGCAGCAAGGTCCAGAAGTCCCAGTTGCTTTCGGCGTTGTGCATATTGGTGCGGGGGTCGCGCTTGACCACGTGGTTCAAGTCCGGGAAACGCAGGGGATCGCGGAAGAAGAACACTGGCGTGTTGTTACCGACGATGTCCCAGTTGCCTTGCTCGGTATAGAACTTCACGGCGAAGCCGCGGATATCGCGCTCGGCGTCCGCCGCGCCGCGCTCACCAGCGACCGTGGAAAAGCGCATGAACAAGTCGGTCTTTTTGCCCACTTGCGAGAACAGCGCCGCTTTGCTGTAGCGGCTGACGTCATTAGTGACGGTGAACGTGCCGTAGGCGCCCGAGCCTTTGGCGTGCATGCGGCGCTCGGGGATCACTTCGCGATTGAACTGGGCCTGCTTTTCCAGCAGCCAAACGTCCTGCAACAGCAGAGGGCCGCGCAGGCCGACAGACTGCGAATTCTGGTTATCTACAACGGGTGCACCGGCGGCGGTCGTCAACTTTTTCATCTTTACGCTCCCTAAGTCTTGAATAAAAAACTCCACTTTGGAACGTACGAGTGTAGACCTCCGGTTTCGCCGCCTCAATCACCCCTTCGGGTTAGTCGGCCGACAAAACAAAAGGGCTACATACCGGAGTATGTAACCCTTTGTTTTTACTRCTTATTCTGGTGCCGCTGACCGGAATCGAACTGGTGACCTTCGCATTACGAATGCGCTGCTCTACCGACTGAGCTACAGCGGCTAAAGAGCCCGGATTATAGCAAACAACTTTGCAAGTTTGCTAGTACCCGGCCCTGAAGCGTGTATTTATGCGTGGTGGTAGCCCGTTACGACGGCCACTTCATCGCGCGAACCCAGGACCACCGGCACGCGCTGGTGCAGTTTTTCCGGCTGGATGTCGAGGATGCGGTGCTTGCCGTCGGTCGCCATGCCGCCTGCCTGCTCGACGATGAAGGCCATCGGATTAGCTTCGTACATCAGGCGCAGTTTGCCCGGC
>NZ_JBFRDW010000240.1:0-8035 GCF_052113985.1 Pseudoduganella sp. RAF53_2
TTCTCCGGCAGCTTTTCGCGCGTCTTGCGCACCACGTCGGCGGCATCCATATCGCTGACTTGCCAGTCCAGGATGAGCATGTCGTAGCTGTCTTTGCGAACGTGGGCCAGCAGGTCCTTACCCGTCTGGAAACCATGGCAAACATGGCCCGCAGAGGTCAGTACCTGACAGATCAGATCTGTCTGGCTTTTGTCGGCATCTAAAACTACGATTCTCATTTTTAAGAATGTTAAGAAACAGTCACACAAATATAACAGAGATTTACAAAAAATAGTTGCCGAGACGGCTAAAAATTTCTTGTGGGCACTAACTCTGTGTAGCCGTGCGTACCTGTCTATTCATCACACGGTACACTGCTTAAGCACCCATTACAATGCATTGACTTAATAATTGCTAGTCACCAAAGGGCATAGAAGTGGACAACGACTGGACTTTGCTGCCTTCGTCGCCGGAGGATATCGAGGAAACGCGCCAGCGCTGCCGGCGTCTGGTACGGCGCCGCGCGGCGGTTTCGGCAGGCGTGGCGGCGGTGCCGATTCCCGGCATGGACGTCGCCGCCGATCTACGTCTTTTTACATTGTTGATCGACGATATTAACCGGGAGTTTGGTTTATCTGCTGACCAGCTCGACCGCTTGCAACCCAAATTCCGCCTGATCGCTTACGAAGCCGCCATCAGCATCGGCGGCATGCTGGTGGGGAAGGTGATCACCAAGGATCTGATTTTGGCGCTATTGAAACGCACCGGCGTCAAAGTGCTGGCCAAACAGGCGACCAAAATTGTGCCGCTGGCGGGGCAGGCGGCCTCGGCCGCTATCGGTTTCTTTGCCTTCCGCCAGATCGGCTACCAGCACGTGGATGCTTGCGCCAAGGCGGCGCAGGAGTTGCTGATGGCGCGCGCCTGAAACCCGCGGCGTAAAACGGGTGGCAGGCACGATGTGCCTGCCACCAGGGTTTGCCGCGGGGCTAAAGTCAAACGTCCCGGGCGCTCAAAAAAATCAAACGTCCGGCAGCACCACGTTAACGTCGAGCACTTCCAGGTTGCCCTGGCGGTCGAGCGAGATCTTGATATCGTCCGCGTTCACCTTGGTGTACTTGGAAATCACCTCGATCAGTTCCTTATGCAGCGCAGGCAGGAAATCCGGACCCGAGCGGCCATTGCGCTCGCGCGCGATGATGATTTGCAGGCGTTCCTTGGCGGCGGTAGCCGTCTTCGGCTTGTTGGGGAACAGGAATGAGAGCAGCGCCATTTACTTAGCTCCAAAGATACGCTTCAGGAAGCCTGGCTTCTCATAGTCGGTAAAGCGCAGCGGACGTTCTTCGCCCAGGAAGCGGCTTACCACGTCTTCGTAAGCATCGGCCACGTCGGTACCCTTGAAGTGAATCGCCGGGTTACCCTGGTTGGAAGCATGCAGCACTTGTTCCGATTCCGGGATGATGCCGATCAGCGGAATGCGCAGGATTTCCTGCACGTCTTCGTGGCTCAGCATTTCGCCCGCTTCCACGCGCTTCGGCGAGTAGCGGGTGATCAGCAGATGTTCTTTCACCGGTTCGCCGCCCGACAGCGCGCGGCGCGATTTGGCCTGGATGATGCCCAGGATGCGGTCCGAGTCGCGCACGGAGGACACTTCSGGATTGGTCACGATCAGGGCTTCATCGGCGAAAGTCAGCGCCATCAGGGCGCCGTGCTCGATACCGGCCGGCGAATCGCAGATGATGAATTCGAAGTCCATCTTGATCAGTTCGGCCAGCACTTCTTCCACGCCTTCTTCGCTCAGCGCGTCTTTGTCGCGGGTCTGGGAGGCAGGCAGGATGTACAGGTTGTCGCAGTGCTTGTCCTTGATCAGAGCCTGGTTCAGGGTGGCTTCCTTGTTGATCACATTGATCAGGTCGTACACCACGCGGCGTTCGCAGCCCATGATGAGGTCAAGGTTACGCAGGCCGACGTCGAAATCGATCACGACGGTTTTGTGGCCGCGCAGGGCGAGGCCGGTGGAGAAGCTGGCGCTGGAAGTCGTTTTGCCGACACCACCCTTACCGGACGTTACAACAATAATTCGAGCCACGAAGAGATCCTTTATTTCTAAGTACAGATTGCTTTAAGCACGCGTTGCGGAATTGACAGATTGTATATCCAGACTGTCGCCTTTCAAGCGGATTTGTGTCGGCTGGCGTGCGTGCTCAGCCGGGAAACCGTCCTCGAACGTGCGATAAACACCCGCGATGGACACCAGTTCCGGAGCCATTTGCAGAGCGAAAATGCGGGCGGTAGCGTCGCCGGAAGCACCCGCCAGCGCGCGGCCATTCAAAGTGTTGTAAACGTGAATACTGCCGTCCGCAATGATCTCGGCACCGTTGTTCACGACCGCCATCACGATCAGATCGCCGCCGCGCGCGTAGATGCGCTGGCCGGCGCGGACCGGAGTATCGATGATCATGGTGCCGCTGAAAGCTGGGGCGGCAGCAGCCGGCGCCGCGGCCGGGGCGGGCGCCGGTGCAGGCTTTTTCGGTTCGGGAGCGGGCGCTTCTTCGCGCTTGCCGCTGTCCAGCGACAGGCCGTGGGACTGGATTTCTTCCACCATATCCGGCGTGGCATTGCGCACGGCGACCGGATTCAGGCGGTATTTCTTGAGCAGGGCGATGGTGCCGGCCCAGTCGATGCGCTCGCAGCCAGGCGCCAGGGAGCCCACGTCGATTACCGCAGGGTCGCCCTCGAAGAAGTCGGACACGCCACCAGTCATTTCATGCAGCGCGGCGTCGAGGGTGATGAGGTCGGAGGTCTGCAGGATGGCGGACACTGCGACGACGGTGGAAATCTTGATTTCGATGGGCTTCTGGAACGAGCTTTTTGGCATACACGAGTCAGTAGTGGACGGGCTATGCCCGGGCTCGTGCATTTTACTGTGGAAAATACAAAAGGGGGAGTGCCTTTTTATTAATCAAACAGGCGCTCCCCCTAGTGTTTATGCGGTTTCCAGCCGCAATTGGCGGGCTGCGGCCACCATGTTCTGCAGCGCGCGCGCCGTTTCATCCCAGCCACGCGTCTTCAGGCCGCAGTCCGGATTGACCCACAGTTGCGATGGCGGGATGACCGCTGCCGCCTTGCGCAACAGCTGCGCCATCTCATTGGAGTCCGGCACGCGCGGCGAATGGATGTCGTACACGCCGGGGCCGATCTCGTTCGGATAACGGAACTGGCCGAATCCGCCCAACAGTTCCATTGCGGACCGGCTGGTTTCGATCGTGATCACATCCGCATCCATGGCCGCGATGGCCGGCAGGATATCGTTGAACTCGGCGTAGCACATATGCGTGTGGATTTGCGTCGCGTCGCTTGCCGAACTGGCGCTGATGCGGAAGGCTTTGGTTGCCCAGTCCAGATATTCGTCCCAGCGCGCGCGGCGCAGCGGCAAGCCTTCGCGCACGGCCGGTTCATCGATCTGAATCACCGCAATCCCGGCATGCTCAAGGTCGGCGACCTCATCGCGGATCGCCACCGCAATCTGCAGCGCGGTTTGCGAACGCGGCTGGTCATCGCGCACGAAGGACCATTGCAGGATCGTGACCGGCCCGGTCAGCATGCCCTTCATCGGCTTGGCGGTCAGGCTTTGCGCGTGCTGCGCCCACTGCACCGTCATCGCTTGAGGACGCTGCACATCGCCGTAAATGATGGGCGGCTTGACGCAGCGCGAACCGTAGGATTGCACCCAGCCGTTCGCCGTGAACGCAAAGCCGTCCAGCTGCTCGCCGAAATATTCAACCATATCGTTTCGCTCGGCTTCGCCGTGGACCAGCACATCAAGGCCCAGCTCTTCCTGTTTGCGCACGGCGAGCTCAATCTCCGCCTTCATCGCCCGCTCATACGTCACCGCATCCAGTTCGCCGCGCTTGAATGCAGCGCGCGCCGCGCGGATCTGCGCTGTCTGCGGGAAGGAGCCAATCGTGGTCGTCGGGAAGGCCGGCAGTTGCAAGCGCTCGCGCTGCACCCGCTGCCGTTCCGCAAACACCGACGCGCGTTGATCCGCCTTCGGATCAGCTACCAGCGACACCACGCGCTCCGACACCGCACGCCGATGCACCCGCTCGCTCAGCCTGCGCTGCGCCACCGCCGCCTGCGCCACAGCCCAGCCCGTGTGCCATTTGGGGTCAGGCGCTGATTGAGACATGAGCCCGGTTTTGAGGAGCGCGAGCTCGTCAAGTTTTTCCGTCGCGAATGCCAGCCACGAACGCAGCTCCGCGTCCAATGCCTGCTCGCTCTCAAGGCTGAACGGCACGTGCAGCAGCGAGCACGATGTCGATAGCCACAGCGCGCCGCCGCGTTTTTCGAGCACAGGCTGCAAGCGCGCCAGGGCCGCATCGAGATCCGTGCGCCACACATTGCGTCCATCGACGATGCCGACCGACAGCACCTTGTGCGCAGGCAGCCAGTCGGCCACGCTGGTCAGCTCATGCGCCGCGCGCACGGCATCGACGTGCAGGCCCGCCACCGGCAGGCGGCAAGCCAGGCTCAGGTTTTCTTCCAGCGAGGAGAAGTAAGTCGCCAGCAGCAGTTGCGCACCCGATTGATTCAGCTGCCAGTACGCCGGCTCGAACGCGTTGCGCCAGGCAGCGGGCAGATCCAGGCCCAGTACCGGCTCGTCGATTTGCACCCACTCCGCGCCCGCCGCGCGCAGCTGCGCCAGCAGTTCGCCATATGCCGGCAGCAGCGCATCCAGCAGCGACAGGCGCGAGAAGCCCTCCGCCGCGCCGCGCTCTTTGCCCAGCCACAGGAAAGTCAGCGGACCGAGCAGCACCACCTTCACGCGGTGCCCCAGCGCGCGCGCTTCGGCGACCTCGGCCAGCAGGCGCGCGGACGCGAGCGTGAACGAGGAAGCTTCCGAAAACTCCGGCACCAGGTAGTGGTAGTTGGTGTCGAACCACTTGGTCATTTCCAGCGCCTTGCCATCATGGCCGCAGCCGCAATGCGCATGCGAAGAGTCGCCGCGCGCCATCGCGAAATAGCGCGACAGTTGCGATTCCTCCGTGTCAAAGCCGAAGCGCGGCGGCTCGCAGCCGAACAGCTGAATATGATTGGCCACGTGATCATAAAACGCGAAATCGCCGACGGTGACGAAATCCAGGCCCGCATCGCGCTGCAGCGCCCAATGGCGTACGCGCAGTTCGCCGCCCAGCGTTTCGAGCTCGGATGCGGCAACTTCGCCACGCCAATGGCGCTCTAGTAAAAACTTTAATTCTCGTTCCGCGCCCATACGAGGGAAGCCGGGAATATGGGTATGCACAGTTTTCATTTTGTCATCAACTTTAAACATTGGTGACGTAAAGTGTGCGACATCTCGTCATATAATAAAAACGAAACTTTTTGCCTTACAACGTGAAAATTATTCATTCATGCTCGAGATTCGTCATCTGCGCACACTAGCCGCGCTACGCTCAGCCGGCAGCCTGGTCCGCGCCGCTCAATTGCTGAATTTGACCCAGTCGGCGCTGTCGCACCAGATCAAGCTGCTGGAAGATCGCTACGGTGGCCCCCTGTTCGAACGCAAGACGGTGCCCATCGGCTTCACGGCCATGGGCGCCCGCCTGCTGCGTCTCGCCGATACGCTGCTGCCCGAAGTCGAGCAAGCCGAGCGGGATGTGGCGCGCCTGTCGCAAGGCGATAGCGGCCAACTGCGCGTCGCGCTCGAATGCCACACCTGCTTCGACTGGCTGATGCCGGTGATGGATGAATTCCGCATGCGCTGGCCGGAAGTGGAGATCGATCTCGTGTCCGGTTTCCACAGCGAGCCGTCGGATCTGCTGCGCAGCGGCAATGCGGATCTGGTGATCGGTTCCGACTACAGCAACGGCGGCTACGCGGTGTTCCCGCTGTTCCGTTTCGAGATTCTGACCGTGATGGCGCAGAAGCACCGCCTGCACGCGCAGCGCCGCCTGATTGCAGGCGATTTCGCTAATGAAACGCTGATCACCTATCCGGTGCCGGAAGAACGCATCGACCTGATCCGCGAAGTGCTGCGTCCTGCCGGAGTGCAATACACGCGCCGGACTGCAGAACTTACCGTGGCCATTCTGCAACTGGTCGCCAGCCGCCGCGGCGTGGCTGCGCTGCCGAATTGGGCCATCAAAAATTACGTGGATTACGACTACGTGATTGCGCGTCCGATTGGCGAGCAGGGCCTGTGGAGTGACCTGTTTGTCTCGGTGCCGGAAGGCTTGCGGCAAAAGGCTTTTGTAACCGACTTCGTCAACGTGATACGCGAACAGTGTGCTGCATCATTAGATGGAATCAGGTTATTGTCGTGACACGAGAAAAAGTTTTATGCAAAATGAAAGAAACCTTTGATCTTCATCAAAGAGTTGAATGGAACACTTCCCT
Source organism: Pseudoduganella sp. RAF53_2 (assembly GCF_052113985.1). Classification (NCBI taxonomy): domain Bacteria; kingdom Pseudomonadati; phylum Pseudomonadota; class Betaproteobacteria; order Burkholderiales; family Oxalobacteraceae; genus Pseudoduganella; species Pseudoduganella sp. RAF53_2. The sequence continues at coordinate 6,373 of NZ_JBFRDW010000240.1, forward strand.
AGCATGATGACTCTTGCGTTATCTCATCGAAGGAGCTTGTCCAATGTATTCGCTTCCTGAAGAATTTTCTCGCGCCGCAATGGCCGCATTCAATGCGCAAATGGCGAACTTCGATGCTTACGCGCAAGCCGCAATGGATGCGGCGCTTTCTTCGCTGGCGTCGGCCACCGTTGCCTCCAACCAGTTCCTTGCAATGCAAAACCCGGAAGACCTGCTCGACCTCGCCACAAGCCAATCGCAACAGGCGTTTGGCCTGGCACAGGCTTACAGCCGTGAGGCAACAGATGCTGCTTTGAATAAGCCCTTGTTCCGGTAGGACATAGTGGATTGCTGCAGACCGCTTCGTTAGAATGAAATGAAAGATTTATAACCACCCCACAGTACCGGAGAAGCACATGGATGAAGTAGTAATCGTAGCCGCGGGCCGTACCGCGGTTGGCAAATTCGGCGGAAGCCTGGCCAAAATCCCCGCGTCCGAACTGGGCGCCCATGTCATCAAGGGCCTGCTGGCCAAGACCGGCATCGATCCCAACCTGATTAGCGAAGCCATCCTCGGCCAGGTACTCACGGCCGGTGTTGGCCAGAACCCGGCGCGCCAGGCTGTCATCAAAGCGGGCCTGCCGAATGCGATCCCGGCCCAGACCATCAACATGGTGTGCGGCAGCGGACTGAAGGCGACCCACCTGGCGGCGCAGGCCATCAAGTGCGGCGACTCGAACATCATTATCGCCGGCGGCCAGGAAAACATGAGTGCGGCACCGCACGTACTGAACGGTTCGCGCGACGGCTTCCGTATGGGCGAAGTGAAGATGACCGACTCCATGATCATCGACGGCCTGTGGGATGTGTACAACCAGTACCACATGGGCCAGACCGCCGAGAACGTGGCGAAGAAATACGAGATCACCCGCCAGGAGCAGGACGAGTTCGCGCTGCAGTCGCAGCTGAAAGCGGAAGCCGCTCAGAAGGAAGGCAAGTTCAAGGACGAGATCCTGCCGCTGGAAATCGTGCAGAAGAAAGGCAGCATCGTCTTCGATCAGGACGAGTACATCAAGCCGGGCTCCACGCTGGAAGCGCTGTCCGGCCTGCGTCCAGCCTTCACCAAGGATGGTTCGGTCACCGCCGGTAACGCCTCCGGCATCAACGATGGCGCGGCCGCTGTGATCATGATGACCGCTACCCAGGCCAAGCAGCTGGGCCTGAAGCCGCTGGCGCGCATCAAGGCTTACGCATCCTCGGGCCTGGACCCGGCGATCATGGGCATGGGCCCGGTGTCCGCCTCCACCCTGYGCCTGAAGAAGGCCGGCTGGACGCCGCAGGATCTGGATCTGATGGAAATCAATGAAGCGTTTGCGGCGCAGGCGATTGCCGTGAACAAGCAGATGGGCTGGGACACCAGCAAGATTAACGTCAATGGCGGCGCGATCGCAATTGGCCACCCGATCGGCGCTTCCGGCGCACGTATTCTGGTGACCCTGTTGCACGAGATGGCTCGCCGTGACGCGAAGAAGGGCCTGGCCTCGCTGTGCATCGGCGGCGGCATGGGCGTAGCACTGGCAGTTGAGAGGGACTAAAAGCAGGTTTTCAAAGAAACGCACAGAGGGGAACATAAGATGGCACGAGTTGCATTGGTAACGGGCGGCATGGGTGGTCTGGGTGAAGC
>NZ_JBFRDW010000241.1:0-8033 GCF_052113985.1 Pseudoduganella sp. RAF53_2
GGTCCTGGCCGTGGGGTTCTAATTAAACTGCGTCGGACAGAGAGGTGAAGTTAAAGTCGCGCACCTTCATGGCCGGAATCAGCAGCGAGAACTGGCTTTCGTCGCCCTGCAGCACTTCCGGACGGCCCACTTCTTCGATGTTGTTCAGCATCGTAACCGGGCTTTCGTTGAAGCGGAAGTTCTTGATCGGGTGTTTGATCTTGCCGTTCTCGATATAGAAAGTACCGTCGCGGGTCAGGCCGGTCAGCAGCACGGTCTGCGGATCGACCATGCGGATGTACCAGGTACGGGTGACCAGCACGCCCTTCTTGGTGCTGGCGATCAGCTCCGCGGTGGACTTGCTGCCGCCTGCCATCACGATATTGCCCGGTGCGCCAACCGCGCGTGCGCCCTGCTTCTTCGCCCAGTATGGCGAGTAGTTCAGGTTGGCGATCTTGCCGTTCTTGATGATGTCCATGCGCTCGCGGGCCAGCATGGTGTTGTTATCCCAAGGGACGACAGCGGTGTCCTTATCCCACGGATCGGCSCACACATTGACCTGCTCGTCGAACAGCTTTTCGCCCAGGCGATTGCCGCCGCCCTTCTTGGACAGGAAGCTGCGGCCTTCGTCCGCGCTGCGCGCATCGAAGCCGTTGAACATATAAGCCAGCAGGTCGGAAGTGGCGGCCGGTTCCAGGATCACGGTGTAGCGGCCTGGTTCCAGCGCCTTGGCGTCCACCGAGCGCATGGCTTTTTCCATTGCCACTTCAGCCGCAGCGCGCGGGTCGAAGTTATGCACGTCGGTTGCATCGCGGCGCACCCAGCCCGAACCGCGGCCGTCTTCGGTACGCACGGTGCAGGTGAAGTCGATGCCGGACGTGGCCTGGTGACCGAATACGCCACGCGAGTTGGCGATAGTTTCAAACGCCGACTGGTCGGTGAAGAAGCCCGCAGCTACCAGCTTGTTCTTGCGGCAGGCTTCGATGCTGTACGCCGCAACCTGCGCGCGATACTCGGGATCGATGGCGTCGGTGTTCTTGCTGAAGGTGTCGGAAGCCTTGAACACCTGTTTGTCCGGAGTCGGCATGAACTCCGGATTTTCCGGCGCCAGGCGGGCCAGGTCTTCAGCGCGGCGCACCACTTTTTCCAGCGACTTGTCGTCGAATTCGTTGATGACGGCCGTGCCCTGCTTCTTGCCGAAGGCGACCTGCACCTGCAGCTGGGTGTTTTCCACCAGGCCGGCAGTCGATACGGCGTTGCGCGCGTAGCGGATATTGCCGGTGCGGGAACCGTTGATGGTCACCGTGCATTCGTCCGCCTTGGAGAAGGACATCACCTTGTCCGCAATGCGCTTGGTCTCTTCCTGATTCAGAATCTTCATCGTTTATGTCCTTTGCGCTCAGCCGATCTTGCGGGCAGTGTTGATCACGTTGATGCCGTTGAAGCGCGTGGTGGACGCGCCGTGCGAAACGATACTGATCTGCGAAGGCTGGCCCTTGCCGTCAAAGAAGGAGCCGCCCATGCGCCAATCGCGCTCGTCGCACATGGCCGAGCAGGCATTCCAGAATTCCTGGGTATTGGACTGATACGCCACGTCTTCCAGCATCTGGCCGATCTTGCCGTCCTTGATTTCGTAGAACAGTTGGCCGCCGAACTGGAAGTTGTAGCGCTGCTGGTCGATGGAGAAGGAACCGTCGCCGACGATGTAAATGCCCTTCTTCACGTCTTTCACCAGCTCGTCCGGCGTGAGCTTCTTCTTGCCCGGCTGCAGCGACACGTTCGGCATGCGCTGGAACTGCACGCTGCTCCACGAATCCGCATACGAGCAGCCATGCGATTCCTTCTCGCCGATGATGTGAGCCTGGTCGCGGGTCGCCTGGTAGTTGACCAGGATGCCGTCCTTGATGATGTCCCAGCGCTTRCACTTGACGCCTTCGTCGTCGTAGCCGACGGCGCCCAGCGAACCCGGCGTGGTCTTGTCGGCCACGATGTTGACCAGGTCGGAGCCGTACTTGAATTTCTTGGTCTGCCACTTGTCCAGCGTCGCGAAGCTGGTACCGGCGTAGTTGGCCTCGTAGCCCAGCACGCGGTCCAGTTCCGTCGGGTGGCCGACGGATTCGTGGATGGTCAGCCACAGGTGTTCCGGCGACAGCACCATATCGTACTTGCCCGGTTCGACCGACTTGGCGGTCAGCTTTTCCTTGGCTTGCTTGCCTGCTGCACGGGCGTCTTCGATCAGGTCATAGGAACCGCGGTACAGCGTGGTCACGCCGCCGGCGGCCTTGAACTTGTCTTCCTTGCGCGCGTCCAGGTACTCGTAGCCCATGCCGACCGGCGTGGACAGGCCGGAGCGGCTGCGGAATTTGCCGGTGGTCTTGTCCACGGCGGTAGCGAAGAACGGCATCCACAGACGGTGCAGGTCCTGGTCGATGTAGGAACCGTCGGTCGATGCGAAGTACTTCTGCTGGTTCACCTGGAACAGCAGCGACTGGATGAAGGACGCGCCGCCTTCCATCGCGGCCTTGTTGCCGGCGATGAGCAGGTCCGCCTTTTCCTTGATCGGCACGGTGCGCCAGTCCTTCTTGAACGGCGTTGCCCAGGACACTTCGCCCACGCCCGGCGTTGGCGCCAGCTGCACGGCTTCGGTCTGCAGCTTGGAGTTGGCCTTGGCGATGGCGACGGCCTGACGCGCGGCGCCTGCCACGCCGTCCGGAGTCATGTCGCTGGTGGCGGCGAAGCCATAAGCGCCGTTGGCGATGACGCGCACACCCACACCTGCCGATTCCGTGTTGGTCACGTTCTCGATGTTCAGGTCACGGGTGGTGATGAATTGATTCAGGTAGCGGCCGATGCGCACGTCGCAATAGGTGGCGCCGGCTTGCGTGGCCGCGCCCATGGCGGTATCGGCCAGCATCTTCTTGAACTTCACTTCCACGGGCTTAATCAGCTCGTCGGCCGCGATGGCGCGTCCGTAAGGCATCAGCATGGCGGCAATCGCGCCACCGCTCATGTTGAGGAATGCACGTCGTTCCATAGTCTCTCCAGGGTTTTTGTTAGGTTCCTGACAGGCTTGCAGGAGTCACATCCTACGCAATTTTTGTGCCATTGTGTGGGTCTGTCTTACGGTTGCAACCACGGGGCCTCGCCTCGCTTATGCTGTCCGGCCAGTGTCCGCTGAGTGTCCGGCCTTGTCCGCATGCTGTCCGCGCGGACACTGGACAGTCCACCAATCTTGCATCATTATTATTTGAGCGAGGCGACCCACGGCGGCGTCGCCCGCCCTCAAGGAGACAAACGCATGAAACGATTCGTTCTCGCCGGCCTGCTGGCCTGCGGCTTCGTGGCCCATTCCGGTGCAGCCCTGGCCGACGATGCACTAAAAGCGGCCGTCGCCAGCCCGGTGCGCACACCCGCCAATATGCAGCGCGATGTGTACCGCCATCCGTATGAAACCCTGAACTTCTTCGGCATCAAGCCGAATATGACGGTGGTTGAGCTGTCGCCGGGCGGCGGCTGGTACACCGAGATCCTCGGTCCTTATCTGCATGACCAGGGCAAGCTGATTGCCGCCGGTTCGACGCCGGATTCGGCCAACGAGAATGTTCGCCGCGGTGCAGCACGATTCCAGGAGTTCCTGAACAAGCATCCGGACGCGCTGGGCAAGGTGCAAATGAGCGCCTTCGAACCGGGCAAGGGCATCTACAAATTCGGCCCTAAAGACAGCGCGGACATGGTGCTCACCTTCCGCAATATCCACAACTGGATCGAGACTGGCGACGACAATATGCAAAAGCTGTTCGCTTCTGTGTACGACGTGCTGAAACCGGGCGGCGTATTCGGCGTGGAAGAACACCGCCGTCCTTCAGCGATGGCGCAGGATGCAAAGGCCGACAGCGGCTATGTGCATGAAGCCTATGTGATCAAGATGGCCGAACGCGCCGGCTTCAAACTGGCCGGCAAGTCCGAGGTCAATGCCAACCCGAAAGACAACGCGGACCACGAAGGCGGCGTATGGGCACTGCCTCCGACCTACACCAATAAAGACAAGGACCGCGCCAAATATGCGGCCATCGGCGAAAGCGACCGCATGACGCTGAAGTTTGTGAAGCCTCAGTAAGTGCGTCTGGTTGCAAGCCTGCTGTTGTGCACCGCCGCCTGCTCTCATGCGGCGGAAATGACAGCAGGTATTCCCGAGCCGGGGCCGCGGCCGCAGTTTAACGAAAGGCCATGTGCCGCACTGCTTTCGTTCAAACCCGAGCCGCAGTCGTCCGGCGACGCGCCGTATGCCGCAACGGTCGAACATTATTTTGAGCAGACTCCGTCCGGCGCGGTACTGTTCAAGGCCATGCGCTCGGAAGCGCTGTGGTGGATACGCTCGGAGCGCGGCGTCACGCTGACCTCCCTGCTGACTGCCATCCACGAAACAAACCACGTCTACGATCTTGCGCTGAGCCGCTGCAATGGCGGCGACAAGACTTATTACTTTGATGGCGCCGTGTGGCGCACCGAGCTGCGCTTCGGCGATACGCCGCCTTATGCGATGGCGGAAAAATGGGTCCCGGCCAGCATGAAGGCCAGTCCGATCGGGCGCTATCAGYACTACTTCAAGCGTATTGGCCCGCAGCGCGGCAACGATATGCCGACGCTGCTGGACGAGTTGAATGCCCACATTACCGGCGCCGAACTGGAACGAAGCCTTATCGGCAGCGATATCTACCAACAGTTCAGCGGCGGGAACACCGTCGATGCGAATATGACGGGGACCGTCGATTTCATGGTCTTTACGCTGGCTTATCTGCGCACCCTGCGCGAAGACTATCCGGCCAGCTGGGCCAAGGTGAAAGCCAGTCCCCTGCTGCTGCAGCATCTGCAGCGCCTGTGGAGCAAAAGCGAAGCGCTGCTGTCTTCGTGGCCTGTCGAGGGCGCCCAGAAATTTCTCGTGAACGTCGCACCGCTTCACGATGCTTATGCCGCCGGATTGCAGACGGAACTTGACCGGCTTGGAATTATTCATGCTGCTGCGCCTGCGCGATAAGGTTTGCCTGCTGCTGGCGGCGTTCCTCGCGTCAGCCGCGCTGGCACAGCCGCCGGTGCAACTGGTGCTGCCTGCCATGGCGCCAGGGTCGGAGGAGCACACGGCCTACTTCCCGCTGCTGCTGCGGCTCGTGATGGAAAAGACGGAGCCGCATGACGGGCCTTTCATCATCAGCTATTACGCCTACGACCTCACCAGTCCACGCAAGCTGCTGGAGCTGCAACGCAATGGCGTCATCAATGTGATGTGGGATGGAACGAATGCCCAGCGTGAGCACGACCTGCTGCCGGTCCGGATTTCGCTGCTGCGCGAGTTGAACGATTACCGCCCTTTCCTGATCCGGCGCGAGGACGAGGTGCGCTTCCGCAGTGTGCGTACGCTGGCCGATCTGCGCCGCCTGCGCGCCGGCGCGGGCTTCAACTGGCCTTCAGTGGATATACTGCGGCATAACGGATTGACGGTGGAGACGGCCGTCAGCTACACATCGCTGTTTCCGATGCTGAAGGCAAGGCGTTTCGATTATTTCCCGCGCGGGGCCAACGAGGCGTGGGTGGAGGAGAAGGCGCACGAGCAGGAAGGTTTGATGGTGGAGCCTACCCTGTTCCTGCATTACCGCGTACCGTTTTATTTCTTCGTCAGCCGGGACAATCCGGCGCTGGCGGACCGCATCGAACGGGGCCTGAAGATGGCCATGGCGGACGGCAGCTTCGACAAACTGCTGAACAGCTATCCCGCGTATCGCCGCGGACTTGCTGAAATCGCGGCCCACAAGCGGACCGTCATCGAACTGGAAATGCCTACTTTGCCGATTGCAGATGGCTCATCAAAGTAACGAAAGCATAAACACCAATCGCCAATGCACCCAAGGTGGCGCCGATAGAGATAAACAGTTCGGTCATTCAGTGATACTCGTGTTATCGAAAGCAGTATTATGCTGCATTCGCACATGAAAGAGTGTCACAGATTTTCACTACTTGTCCAAATTTTACGAATAAATTTCGCCGCTTTGCCGCAATCGATATCCGCTTTGATAACTGTGCTGTCATTAAGCTAATCGTGCAACTGCCGTGCAAAGCGAACGGCCACCAGGCACGCTGCGAACACGAAGCCATAACTGAAGCGATCGAGGCGGAACAGCGCCTGTTCGCGGCGCGCGCACCAGCGGCCAATGACGGACATGGTGAAGCATGCCGCCCTTCATAAGAATCTGCAGGACGATCTCGAAGATCGTCTGCAGAATGAGAAGAATCAGTTCTTCGATGGTTCGGCTTTCTTGACCGGCGTGAAGGCCAGGTCCTGGAAGTCGTAGCTGAAGTCCGTTTCGGCGGAGATCGGGGCCATTTTCATGCGCTCGATGCTGCCGTCCGGGTTCAGGGCGAAGCTGACGTAGGCGTCGGCGTTGAAGTTGCGCTCTTTCCAGCGCACGATGAAGGTGTCGTGCTGGAAGTGCTCAAGCTGGCCAACCAGGTCCGGCGTGCGCGAGAAGGACATCAGCTGCTTGCCGCCTTCCTGGCGGATCGTCACGCTGCCATACCACGGGTCCCTGTACTCGCCGTTGTAGGCCGACAGCGGCAGCGACGGCGAAGACTTGGCCGCGCGCGTGGCGTTGGCCTTGCCGATCTTGGCCAGTTCCTCCGCATGGCGCTCCGCTTCCTGCCTTGCGATGATGCCGATCCAGTCGGTTGGCGCCGCGCCCATGTAGTTGTCGAGGATGCGCCAGCCCAGCGCCGTCATGGAGCCGCTGTTCTCCGCATTGGTGAAAATGGCCACACCCAGATGCTCCTCCGGTACCAGCATCACACGCGAGTAGAAGCCCTGTAGCGCGCCGCCGTGCATGGCAATCTTGCGGCCGTGGTAATCGCGTACATTGAAGCCGAGTGCATATGCATTGAAGCTAGGTTTGGTGGCCGCCAGCGCCGGCTTGGGATCGGTGATCTTGATCGGCGTCTGCTCACTGAAGATTTCGCGCAGCTGTTTAGCGCTCAGCACCTGCTTGCCGTCCGCCGACTTGCCCTCGTTGAGCAGCATATTCATCCACTTGGCGAAGTCTTCGGCATTGGTGTTGATGCCGATCGCACCGATGGCATTCTCCACCGGCATGTTCTTCACTACGCTGATTTTCTCGTTGATCTTGCTGTGCGGCGAAGAGTGATCGGCGGACTGGTACATCTGCGCCACGCTGGTGGTGGTGGTGGTCATGCCCAGTGGCGACAGGATGCGCTCGCGCACCGCCTCGCCCCAGCTCTTGCCGGTCTTTTGTGCGATGATCTTGCCCGCCACGATATACAGCAGGTTGTCGTAAGCGTAGGCGCTGCGGAAGCTGGTGGCCGGTTTCACATAGCGCAGGCGTTCAATGATTTCATCCGTGCTGAACGTTGTGGTCGGCCACCACATCAGATCACCGGCACCCAGACCCAGGCCGCTGCGGTGGGTCAGCAGATCGCGGATGGTCATCTCGCGCGTCACATACGAATCGTACATCGCGAAGTCCGGCAGATGCTTGATCACCGGATCGTCCCAGGACAGCTTGCCCTCATCCACCAGCATGGCCAGCGAAGCTGCCGTGAATGCCTTGGAGTTGGAAGCGATCTCGAACAGCGTCTTGTCCGTCACCGGCGCCGGATCACCCAGCTTGCGCACGCCGAAGCCCTTGGCCGCGATCACCTTGCCGTCCTTGACGATGGCGATGGCCATGCCAGGCACGTTGAAGGTTTTCAGGGCAGTGTTGACGTCGCGGTCCAGATCAAAGGCAGGCGCCGCGGCGGCAGCTGCAGAAACAATGGCTTCCGGCGCAGCGAAGGCAGGAAAGGACATGGCCGAGCAGGCCAGCATAACCAGCGCGGCAAGGGGCTTCTTCAGGTACATCAAGGTCTCCGGGTATTTCAGTTTTTCTTCATCAGCTTGTCCACCGACGCCTGGGTCTCAGGGTGGTAGCGCGGACGTGCCTTCAGGTAGAGCGATTTGCCCCACGAGGCTTCGGACGGGTTCTTCAGCATCGCGCCATACAGCGGCACCACGA
>NZ_JBFRDW010000242.1:0-8020 GCF_052113985.1 Pseudoduganella sp. RAF53_2
GCGCACGGGTGGCATCGATAAATTGCTTGGTTGCATCATCGATTTCCGGGAAAAAGATATCCGCGGGCAATTTTTGCTGAAGTTCCATTCTTTGCTACTAGTGGGCTAATGACCCCATTCTTTGACTACGGGATCTGAACTCATTAACGCCTGTTGAGCGAACTGGTTGACAAACTTTTTTTGATTCTTTGTGTGTTGCCCAACAGGAAATATTAGCGTCCCCCAGGCCTTGTATAATGCTGCCAACATTAAGGCCTCGCTCACTATGACTAATACTACTCACTTCGGTTATAAAACCGTCAATGAAGACGATAAGGTAAAGGAAGTCGCCAAAGTCTTCCACTCTGTTGCCGCAAAGTACGACGTCATGAATGACCTGATGTCGGCCGGCCTGCACCGTATCTGGAAGACCTTCACCATCGCCAACGCGGCCGTGCGTCCGGGCATGAAGGTGCTGGACATTGCCGGCGGTACCGGCGATCTGGCCAAGGTCTTCGCCAAGCAGGCGGGGCCAACGGGCGAGGTCTGGCTGACCGATATCAATGAGTCCATGCTGCGTGTGGGACGCGACCGCCTCTTGAACCGCGGTCTGGTGACCCCCACCTTGCTGTGTGACGCGGAGAAGCTGCCATTCCCGGATAACTACTTCGACCGTGTCAGCGTGGCTTTCGGCCTGCGCAATATGACGCACAAGGATGTCGCCCTGTCCGAAATGCGCCGCGTGCTGAAGCCGGGCGGCAAGCTGCTGGTGCTGGAGTTTTCCAAAGTAGCCGAGCCGTTGCAGAAGCCTTACGACTTCTATTCCTTCACGGTGCTGCCGTGGATGGGCCAGAAAGTGGCCAATGATGCGGAATCCTACCGCTACCTGGCCGAGTCCATCCGCATGCACCCGGATCAGGAAACGCTGAAGACCATGATGCAGGCTGCGGGTCTTGAGCGCGTGGAGTATTACAACCTGACGGCTGGTGTGGCCGCTTTGCATACCGGTATCAAAATGTGAGAAGACTGATGAACTTCAAGAAATTCCTGGTCGGCCTGACCATTGCCGTCACCGCCATGGGCGTGATGGCCGAACTGTCGGCACGCCCGATGGGCGGCGGCCGTTCCTTCGGACGCCAGTCGTCCAGTGTGAGCCGCATGCCGGCCGCGCCGGCGCCGTCCCAGTCGCCTTCGATGGCGCCGCGCCAGGCTGCCCAGCCGGCGCCGGCTCCCGCCGTGCCACCGGCCGTAACGCCGAAACCGCCTAGCCCATGGAAGGGCATTCTGGGCGGCGCGCTGCTGGGCCTCGGCCTTGGCGCGCTGTTCTCGCACTTCGGCATGGGCGGCGCGATGGCCAGCGCCTTCGGCTCGATCCTGATGATTGCGCTGGTTGGCGGCGTGATCTTCTTCCTCTTTAATATGCTGCGCCGCAAGCAGGAACCGCGTCCGGTATCGGCGTTTGGCGGCCAGCAGAGCTATAACCAGTCGTATAACCAGACGCCGGAAATCGGCTCGGGCATCAGTCAGCCGGCCGCTTCCCAGCCGGTGCAGCCGGAGCCGGTGGCCGCACCAGCGGCGCCTGCGCATCAGCAGTGGGGCGTGCCGTCGGACTTCGATACCCCGGCCTTCCTGCGTTCGGCCAAAGGCAATTTCATCCGCCTGCAAGCGGCATGGGACAAGGGCGACGTGGAAGACATTCGCGAGTTCACCACGCCGGAAGTCTTCGCCGAGCTGCGCATGCAGATCCAGGAGCGCGGCGCGACCAAGGATTACACCGACGTGGTGCAGATCGACGCCGAGCTGCTGGGCATCGAGAACGACGGCAAGGACTACCTGGCCAGCGTGCGCTTCACCGGCATGATCAAGTCGGCGCCGGATGCGCTGGCCGAGCCGTTCAAGGAAGTCTGGAACCTCGTCAAGCCGGTATCCGGCGACCGTGGCTGGCTGCTGGGCGGTATCCAGCAAATCGCTTGATGGCGGCGCAGCTRCTGTCAAACTGGTAAGATCTAGACCGCTCCGGCTTTCCGGGGCGGTTTTTGTTTGTTCACACGTTTATGCTCCCATTTTCCTTGCCTTCGCTGGGCGTGCCCGTCGCCGCCACCGTCAACCACTTGCTGGCGCAGGAGGCCTGGGCGCGCGCGGAACTCAGATTCCACGCCGGGAAAGTGGCGGTGATCGATGCCAGCCCCGCCACGCTGCGCCTGCGCGTGACGCAGGACGGCATGGTGGAAGCGGCGCCTGCCGCAGCCGCGGCCAATGTCACGATCCGCCTCAAGCTGTCCGACCTGCCGCTGATCGCACAGAACCGCGAGCGCGCTTTCTCCTATGTGCAGATCGAGGGCGACGCGGAGTTCGCGAACGCCATCTCGCACCTGAGCCAGTCGCTGCGCTGGGAAGCCGAACATGACCTGGAGCGTGTCGTTGGTCCGATCGCTGCCGTGCGCATGGTGCAGGGCGCGAAAGCCGCCGTGAGCGCAGCGCAGACCGGGCAGCGCAAGCTGGCCGAGAACGTGGCCGAATACTTCCTCGAAGAGAAGCCGCTGCTGATTCGCCCCGTGCTGGCGGAGCAATTCGGCGCAGACGTTGTGAAGCTGCGCGATGACGTGGAACGCGCCAGCAAGCGCCTTGAAAAACTCGAACAGAAACTGGCGCGCCGTGCCGCCGCGCACGACACTCCCGAAGCTCAATGATCCGTAAATTCCTCAGGCTTTTCAAAATCGTTCGCGTGTCCGTCAAATACGGACTCGACGAAATCGCTATCTCCGGCTTCGATAAGCCACGCATCAGCAAATTCCTCGACTTCGTCTTCTTCTGGCGCGACTTGTCGACGCCGCGCGGCGTGCGCCTGCGCCGCGCGCTGGAAGAGTTGGGACCGATCTTCGTCAAATTCGGCCAGGTGCTCTCCACCCGCAGCGATCTGATTCCGCCCGATCTGGTTGTCGAGCTATCGCGCCTGCAGGACCGCGTGCCGCCTTTCGATTCGGATACCGCCATGGCGATGATCGAAGCCTCGCTTGGCGCGCATCCGGATGAATTGTTTGCGCGCTTCGAGCGCGTGCCTGTGGCCTCGGCRTCCATTGCGCAGGTGCACTTTGCGGCGCTGAAGGATGGCACGCAGGTCGCGGTGAAGGTACTGCGCCCCGGCATGAAGCGCCTGATCGATGAAGACGTGGCGCTGATGCGCATCGCGGCCAACTTCATCAACAGCGTGTGGGCCGATGCGCACCGCCTGAAGATTCAGGAGGTGGTGTCCGAGTTCGACAAATACCTGCACGATGAGCTGGACCTGATGCGCGAGGCGGCCAACGCCAGCCAGCTGCGCCGCAACTTCGCCGATTCCCAGCTGCTGCTGGTGCCGGAGATGTTCTGGGATTACTGCTCCAGCAATGTGATCGTCATGGAGCGCATGCACGGCATTCCGGTATCGCAGGTGGATCGCCTGATCGAAGCGGGCGTGGACCTGAAGAAGCTGTCCTCCGACGGCGTGGAGATCTTCTTCACCCAGGTGTTCCGCGATGGCTTCTTCCACGCCGATATGCATCCGGGGAATATCCTGGTGTCGATTGATCCGCGCACTTTCGGCCGCTATATCGCGCTGGACTTCGGCATCGTCGGCACGCTGAACGATTACGACAAGGATTATCTGTCGCAGAACTTCCTGGCCTTCTTCCGCCGCGATTACAAGCGCGTGGCGGAAGCGCACATCGAGTCCGGCTGGGCGCCGAAGGAAACCCGCGTGGACGAGCTGGAGTCGGCGGTGCGCGCCTGCTGCGAGCCGATCTTCGACCGTCCGCTGAAGGACATCTCCTTCGGCCAGGTGCTGCTGCGCCTGTTCCAGACTTCGCGCCGCTTCAATGTGGAAGTGCAGCCGCAATTGGTGCTGCTGCAGAAAACCCTGCTGAATATTGAAGGCCTGGGCCGCACGCTGGACCCGGAGCTGGACTTGTGGAAGACCGCCAAGCCGTATCTGGAGCGCTGGATGGCCGAGCAGGTGGGCTTCCGCGGCTTGATCGAGCGCCTGAAGGCCGAAGCGCCGCGCTATTCGCACATTCTGCCTGCGCTGCCACGCCTGGCGCAGCAGGCGCTGATTGTGGCTGGCGAGCGCGATGAAGTCGGGCGGGAATTGCTGCGCCAGGTCGTGGCCGAGCAGCGCCGCACCAATCGGCTGCTGGCCTTCTTTGTGTTCTTCGTGGGCGCATTTGTGGTTGGCGCGATTGGCTTCCAGGCTTATCTGCGCTGGCGCGGAGGGATGTAATGCCGGAGTTCCGCACGCGCGACCCTTTGTCGCCAGCGTTCTGGGATGAACGTTTCGATAAGACTTTTACGCCATGGGACCGCGGTGCGGCGCCTGAGCGCCTGCGGCGCTTTGTCACCGAAACCGCAAACCAGGTGGCTGCCACGGCGTGGCAGCCACCAGCTCTTGCGCCGCGGGTTTTGATTCCAGGCTGCGGGGCCGGATACGAACTGGCCTTGTTGTCCGAGGCGGGCTGGGACGCCACTGCGATCGACTTCTCCCCCTCCGCTGTGGCAGCTGCGCGACAAAACGTCGGCACGTGGGCAGGCCGCGTGGTGGAAGCGGATTTCTTTGCCTACGCGCCGCCCAAGCCGCTCGATGTCATTTATGAACGGGCCTTCCTGTGCGCCATGCCGCGCCATATGTGGCCACAGGTGATCCAGCGCTGGGCGGCCCTGCTGCCGGAAGGCGCGCGGCTGGTGGGTTATTTCTATTTCGATAACAACGAAAAAGGCCCGCCGTTCGGCGCCAACCGCGAGGAACTGGTAGCGCAGCTGGAACGGGATTTCGTGCTGGAACAGGATGAGCCGGTGGAAGACTCCATCCCTGTCTTCCAGGGCAAGGAGCGCTGGATGTCCTGGCGCCGGAAAAAAGGCTTATAATTCAGGGTTTTGATGTTTTTTGCGGAGTAAAGATGCCTATCTATGCTTACCGCTGCGAGGACTGTGGCTTTACGAAGGACGTGCTGCAAAAGATCTCCGATCCGCAGCTGACCGATTGCCCATCCTGCGGCAAATCGACCTTTAAGAAACAGCTCACCGCTGCCGGTTTCCAGCTCAAAGGCACCGGCTGGTATGTGACGGACTTCCGTGGCGGCAGTGCGCCAGCCACCGGCGTGTCCAGCGGCACGGGCGCCAAATCCGACGCCCCGGCGGCGGCACCCGCTGCGCCGGCAGCTGCTGCACCCGCCAAGTCGGAATAAGCTCCGCACTCAAGGAACACGATGCGTAAATATTTCATTACCGGTTTGCTGATCCTGGTCCCCCTGGCGATTACCGCCTGGGTGTTGAACATTATCGTCGGCACGCTGGATCAGTCGCTGCTGCTGGTGCCTGAGCGCTGGCAGCCGCACACGATCATCGGCTTCGATATACCGGGTCTGGGCACCATCCTGACCATCCTCATCGTGTTCCTGACCGGCCTGCTGACCAATAACCTGGTCGGCAATTTCGTCGTCAAGCAATGGGAAAAGCTGCTGCACCGCATTCCCGTCGTGAGCTCGCTGTATGGCAGCGTCAAGCAGGTGTCGGACACGCTGTTCTCCTCGTCCGGCAACGCCTTCCGCAAAGCCGTACTGGTGCCTTACCCGCACGCGAACTCGCGCACCATTGGTTTCCTGACCGGCGTTCCTGCCGCCGGTGTGGCCAAGCACCTGGACGAAGAATTCATCAGCGTCTACGTGCCGACCACGCCAAATCCTACTTCGGGCTTCTTCCTGATGCTGCCGAAGAAAGACGTAATCGAACTCGACATGACTGTCGATGCCGCGCTGAAGTACATCGTTTCGATGGGCGTTGTCGCCCCTGAATAAATCCAACCTGAACTGAGAATCAATATGTCCATGCGTACTCAATACTGCGGCCTCACCACTGAAGCACTGTTAGGCCAAACCGTCAGCCTGTGCGGCTGGGTACACCGTCGCCGCGATCACGGCGGCGTGATCTTCATCGACCTGCGCGACCGCGAAGGCCTGGTGCAAGTTGTCTGCAATCCTGAGCAGGCGGACGTGTTCAAGGTCGCCGAATCCGTGCGTAACGAGTACTGCCTGCGCGTGACCGGCGTGGTGAAAGACCGTCTGGCCGGCACCGTCAACAACAACCTGAAGTCGGGCAAGATCGAAGTGGTCGCATCGAAAGTGGAAGTGCTGAACGCTTCCGTGCCGGTGCCGTTCCAGCTGGACGACGACAACCTGTCCGAAACCACCCGCCTGACCCACCGCGTGCTGGACCTGCGCCGTCCGCAGATGCAGAACAACCTGCGCCTGCGCTACAAGGTGTCGATGGAAGTGCGCAAGTACCTGGACAACCTGGGCTTCATCGATATCGAAACCCCGGTGCTGACCAAGTCCACCCCGGAAGGCGCCCGCGACTACCTGGTGCCGTCCCGCGTGAACGCCGGCGAATTCTTCGCTCTGCCGCAATCGCCACAGCTGTTCAAGCAGCTGCTGATGGTGGCCAACTTCGACCGCTACTACCAGATCACCAAGTGCTTCCGTGACGAAGACCTGCGCGCTGACCGCCAGCCTGAGTTCACCCAGATCGACTGCGAGACTTCCTTCCTGACCGAACAGGAAATCCGCGATCTGTTCGAAGACATGATCCGTAAAGTGTTCAAGAACACCATGGACGTGGACCTGCCGAACCCATTCCCTGTGATGGACTTCGCCGAAGCCATGGGCAAATACGGTTCCGACAAGCCGGACATGCGCGTGAAGCTGGAATTCACCGACCTGACCGACGTGATGAAGGACGTGGAGTTCAAGGTGTTCTCCGGCGCCGCCAACATGAAGAACGGCCGCGTGGTCGGTATGCGCGTGCCGAAGGGCGCCGACATGCCGCGTTCGGAAATCGACGCGTACACCCAGTTCGTCGCCATCTACGGCGCCAAGGGCCTGGCTTACATCAAGGTCAACGAGAAGGCCAAGGGCCGTGACGGCCTGCAGTCGCCGATCGTGAAGAACATCCACGACGAAGCCCTGAACAAGATCCTGGAAATGACCGGCGCACAAGACGGCGACCTGATCTTCTTCGGCGCGGACAAGGCCAAGGTTGTGAACGACGCGATCGGCGCGCTGCGCGTGAAGATCGGCCACTCCGAGTTCGGCAAGGCCGCCGGCCTGTTCAACGACGTGTGGGCACCGCTGTGGGTGATCGACTTCCCGATGTTCGAATACGACGAAGAAGAAGACCGCTGGACCGCAACCCACCACCCATTCACTTCGCCAAAAGACGGCCACGAAGACATGCTGGAAACCGATCCGGGTTCCTGCATCGCCAAGGCCTACGACATGGTGCTGAACGGCTGGGAACTGGGCGGCGGCTCGATCCGTATCCACCGCGAAGAAGTGCAGTCGAAGGTGTTCCGTGCGCTGAAGATCAACGCTGAAGAAGCCCGCGAGAAGTTCGGTTTCCTGCTGGACGCACTGCAGTACGGCGCGCCTCCACATGGTGGCCTGGCATTCGGCCTGGATCGTATCGTGACCCTGATGACCAAGTCCGATTCCATCCGCGACGTGATCGCCTTCCCGAAAACCCAGCGTGCACAGTGCCTGCTGACCCACGCACCGTCGCCAGTGGACGAGAAGCAGCTGCGTGAACTGCACATCCGCCTGCGTGCGCCTGAACCGAAGGTCGCCGGCTAAAACCCGCGGCCAAAAGCAGGTGGCAGGCACAATGTGCCTGCCACCAGGTTTCCGTTTTGGGTTCTGAACGCGTATGCGGCCTTACAAAATCCCGGAATCAGTGCTGGTGGTCATCCACACCAGCGACATGCAAGTGCTGCTCATTGAGCGCGCCGACAAAACCGGTTACTGGCAATCAGTAACCGGTTCCAAGGATCTTCCCGACGAGCCTTTGCTCACCACGGCCACCCGCGAACTGTTCGAAGAAACCGGCATCGTTGCCGACGGCAAGAACATTGTTTTACGCGATTGGGGCCTCTCCAATATCTACGAAATCTATCCCGTCTGGCGTCATCGCTACGCACCCGGCATCACGCACAACACGGAGCATGTGTTCAGCGTAGAAG
>NZ_JBFRDW010000243.1:0-8000 GCF_052113985.1 Pseudoduganella sp. RAF53_2
GGGTATTCCGCTGTCGCGCGTCCGCGCCAGCGCCACCGACACCAGCAAGGTCGCCAATACTTCGGCAACCGCCGCATCGACCGGCGCAGACTTGAACGGCAAGGCCGCCCAGGATGCCGCCGGTACGCTGCGCAAGCGCCTGGTGGAGTTCACCGCAAAAACCTACCACTGCGCGCCGGAAGACGTAGTGCTGGCGGACGGCACCGTGTTCGCGGGCGAACTGGCCATCCCCTTCGCGGATCTGGTGCAAAAGGCCTATCTGGCGCGCGTCCAGCTGTGGTCCGACGGCTTCTACGCCACGCCGGGCCTGAGCTGGGACCGGGAAACCATGAGCGGCAACCCTTTCGGCTATTTCGCTTACGGCGCCGCGGTGGCGGAAGTGATTATCGATACGCTGACTGGCGAATGGAAGCTGCTGAAAGCGGATGCCCTGTACGATGCAGGCAATTCGCTGAACCCGGCCATCGACGTCGGCCAGGTGGAAGGCGCCTTCATTCAAGGCATGGGCTGGCTCACAACGGAAGAACTGTGGTGGAACCCGAACGGCAAGCTGATGACGCATGCGCCGTCGACGTACAAGATTCCCGGCGTGTCCGACTGTCCGGACAACTTCAACGTGCGCCTGTTCAAGAACCGCAATGCCTTCGACAGCATCCACCGCTCCAAAGCGGTGGGCGAACCGCCGCTGCTGCTGCCGTTCTCGGTATTCCTGGCGATTCGCGATGCGATTGCATCGGTCGGCGACTACCGCTTCAACCCGCCGTTGCGGGCGCCGGCCACCGGCGAGGCCATCCTCGATGCAGTGGACGCGGTCCGCGCCATGGCATGACGCTGTCGCGGCATCTCGCCGCCGAGGCATTGGGCACGGCGCTGCTGCTGGCCATGGTGGTGGGTTCCGCCATCATGGGCCAGCGGCTGGCAGGCGGCAATGCGGCCCTCGCGCTGCTGGCCAACGCGCTTGCCAGCAGCACTGGTTTGCTGGCCCTGCTCCTTGCGTTTGGCGCGGCGCACCTCAACCCCGCTCTCTCTGTGTCGGAGGCCTGGCGCGGCCACATGGCGTGGCGCGAGGCGCTGGCCCGTATCGTTGCGCAGGCCGGCGGCGCATTCGCCGGCGTGGCCGCGGCACATCTCATGTTCGGCGAACCGGTGCTGGCAGCAGCGACCGTCGCCCGGACTGGCGCAGCGCTATGGTGGAGTGAATTCGTGGCCACGTTCGGTCTGATCGGCGTGGTCATCGGCTGCGCGCGCAACCGCCCTGCCCTGACGCCGTTTGCGGTCGCTGCCTACATTGCGTCCGCCTACTGGTTCACCGCTTCCTCGTCATTTGCCAATCCGGCGCTGACGCTGGCGCGCGCAGCAACGGATACGGTCGCGGGCATCCGTCTGGAAGATGTTTTCGGTTACATCGCGGCCCAGCTGTTTGGCGCCATCGCCGCGACGGTGGTTTTCGGCTGGCTGGTTCAGCCGACCGTGCCGATGATCGAAACTTCGCGGTTTTCCGGCACTTCGTTATACGACAGCACGTGCAAGCCAGGTGCAAAGAGGCGTGCGTAGCGCGCCAGCAGCGGCCGGATCTGTGGCAGGACCAGCAACAGCGGCGGCGTCGCCTGCTGCTTCATCTGCTCGCGCGCGACCGGCATATTGACCTGCAGCTGCGCCAGCAGGTGCGGATCGATCGGATAATTATCCAGCACCACCTTGCCCGACTGGCGCGCCTGATTCAGTGAGCCGAGCAGCATGTTTTCCAGTTCGCCGCCCAGGTTGAAGGCCAGCAGTTCGGTCTTCTGCCCGAACAGGCCGGACACAATCTGGCGCCGCAGCGCGCAGCGCACCTCGGCCGCCAGCAGGATCGGGTCCTTGGTCGTCTCGGACGAATCCAGCAACGTAGTGGCGATTGGCACGATGTCCTTCAGCGACACATTCTCTGCCAGCAGCACGCGGAACACGCGCAACAGCTGGGTATGCGTCATCGCCTTGCCCAGCGAATCCGCCAGCTTGGGCGCCATCGCGCCCAGGCGCTCCAGGATGGCCGGCACGTCTTCGTGGCGGAACAGCTCCGGCAGATATTCACGCACCAGCTTGGACACGTGGGTCGCAATCGCACTCGGCGGCTCGATGACCTGGTAGCCCATGCCCAGCGCGTGCGCCTTGTCCTTCGGCTCGATCCAGGTCACCGGCATGCCATAGGCCGGCTCCACGCCCGGAATACCATCGATATCGCCATACACATTCGGCGACGGAATCGCCATCAGGCGCTCGGCAAACACTTCGGCCTGCGCCACCACCGAGCCGCTCAGCACCACGGAATACTGCGACGGCTTCAGGCCCAGATCATCGCGCACATAAATATTCGGCACCAGCATGCCCATGCCTTCCGACAGGCTTTGGCGTACGCCGCGCAAGCGCTTGGTCAGCACTTCGCCATGTGCCTTGTCGATCATGCCCACCAGCTTGTAGCCCAGCAGGACTTGCAGCGGCTGTACGGCTGGCAGGCTATGCCATTCCAGCTCTGGGGCTTTCTCTTCGCGCAGGGCCGCTTCGATGGCGGCGATATTGTCCGGGGGCGCTGCCACGGCCCGTTGATTGAGCTGATAGGCCACATAAGCCAGCACGCCGGCAAAGGTCAGGAACATCAGCCATGGCATGCCTGGCACCAGGCCAAGGATCACCATCACGGCCGATGCGCTGAACAGCACATTCGGATTGGCCAGCAGCTGGCCGCCCACCTGCTTCTCGAAGTCGCCCGAGTCGGATACGCGGGTGACGATGATCGCCGCGGCAGCCGACAGCAGCAGCGCCGGGATCTGGGCCACCAGGCCGTCACCGATGGTCAGCAGCGCGTACTGGCGGAAGGCGTCGCCAAAGCTCATGTCCTGCATCAGCGAGCCGATGGCCACACCGCCGACGATATTGATGATCAGGATCAGGATGGACGCAATCGCGTCGCCGCGCACGAACTTGGCGGCACCGTCCATGGCGCCGTAGAAGTCCGCTTCCGTCGCCACTTCCTTGCGGCGCAGCTGGGCCTTTTCCTGGTTGATCAGACCCGCATTCAGATCGGCGTCGATCGCCATCTGCTTGCCGGGCAAGGCGTCCAGGGTGAAGCGCGCGGACACTTCCGAAATACGTTCGGCACCCTTGGTCACCACGGCGAAGTTAATGATCATCAGGATCACGAACACCACCAGGCCGACCACATAGTTACCGCCGATGACCACCTGGCCGAAAGCTTCGATCACGCGRCCCGCGGCAGCCGTGCCTTCATGCCCGTGCAGCAGCACCACGCGGGTCGACGCCACGTTCAGCGTCAGGCGCATCATCGTGGTCGCCAGGATCACCGTCGGGAACACCGAGAAGTCCAGCGGCCGCTTGGTATTCACGCTGACCAGGATGATGATCAGGGCCAGGACGATATTGAAGGTGAACAGAACGTCCAGCAGGATCGGCGGCAATGGCAGGATGATCATCGCCAGGATCGTCAGCAGGAATGCCGGCGTGGCGAATTTGTGTCGACGCATTTCAGCGATCAACCTGGTCAAAAAATTCATGGCGTTGTAGCCTCACTCATACTGGTTGGAACTGGAACCTGGTCCGGGAACGCGGGCTCGCCATTGCGGCGGCCTGCGCGGAATGCTTTCAATTGCAGCACGTAGTTCAGGACCATGGAGACGGCCTGATACAGCTGCACGGGAATCTGCTGGTTGACCTGGCTGGTATTGTAAATCGCGCGCGCCAGCGGCGGTAAAGTCATCACTTCGACCTTGGATTCGGCCGCAATCTGGCGAATGTACAGGGCCATTTCATCGACGCCCTTGGCTATCACGAAAGGTGCTTCGGCGCGCGACTCGTCGTATTTCAGGGCCACGGCATAGTGCTCCGGGTTGACGATCACCACGTCCGCGGTCGGCACCGATTTGCGCGCGCTGCGCTGGGCCAGGGCACGCTGCAACTGGCGGATGCGCTGGCGCACTTCCGGCCGGCCTTCATTGCTCTTGTGTTCTTCCTTCAGCTCCTGCTTGCTCATGCGCTGCTGCTTGGCAAAGAAGAAGGCCTGGGCCGGGACGTCGATGATGGCGAAGATGACGAACACCGCCACCATCGCCATCAGGCCGTCCATCATCTGATTGGCGCCCAGCGAAATCGCCTCGCCCAGTGGCATGCCTTGCAGGCGCGTGTACTGTTCGACCGAGCTGCGGCCGACATGCACCAGCACCCAGGCCAGCACCGCAGCCTTGCCGACCGAGATCGCCAGTTCGAAGCCATGCTTGCCGCTGAACAGGCGGCCGATGTTGCTCATCGGGTTGAGACGGTCGAATTTCGGCTCCAGGTTCTTGGCGCTGGCCACCCAGCCGCCCGGCACCATCGCGCCCAGCACGATGAACAGCGGCACGGTGAACAGAGGCACCACCATTTTCAGCAGCAGCATGGCCGCGCTCAGGAAGACGGTGGACACCACATTCTCCAGCGCGCCCTCGCTCTCCAGCGGCGCAAAGCTCTGGTGGAAGATTTCGCGGAACTCCATCAGGTAAGTGGGCAGCAGCCAGGCGAACAGCTTCAGGCTGACCAGGACGCCGATCGCCGTCGCCAGGTCGCGCGAACGCACCACCTGGCCTTCCTGGCGGGACTTCTTCAGCTTCTGTTGTGAAGCCTTTTCTGACTTATCGCCGCCGGTATCGTCAGCCATGGCCTGTCGCCCGCATCTGTTGCTGGATCATGTCGAGCACCATGTTCGACATGCGGATGTAATGGCCGGGAATGAAGCGCACCACCTGGCCCAGCATCAGCAGGCCGAAGATGGTGATCATGGAAAAACCCAGCGAGAAAAGGTTCAGCGTAGGCGCCACGCGGTTCAGGAAGCCAAAGCCCAGCTGCACCACCATGGTCGAAAACACGATGGGAATCGCCAGCAGCATGGCCGCCGAGAAGATCCACGCCACGTTCCAGGCCACGGTTTGCAGCAGCAGCGCGTTGTAGCCACCGCCCAGCGGCCAGGCCTTGAAGCTGGCGCCCAGCACGCCCGTGATGACCAGATGGCCATCGATGCCGAAGAAGATGATGATGGCCAGCATGGTCAGCATGGCCGACACCACGTCGGACGAAGTGCCGTTCAGCGGGTCGTTCATTACCGCCAGCGAGAAGCCCATCTGGCTCGACACCACATAACCCAGCACGCCAATCACCGCCATCGCAAAGTGAAAGGCCAGTCCCAGCACACCGCCGATCACGGCCTGCTCGATGGTGACTGCCACGCCATTCATGGAAATGGGATCGATGCCCGCATTCTGCGCGCCCACCACCGGCGCCATCATGACCGCCAGCACCAGCGACACCAGCACGCGCACCGTCACCGGCACCATCGCTTCGCCCAGCACCGGCGCGGCCGACAGCAGCGCCATGGCGCGCACGAAGGGCCACCACAAGGCGCTCAGGAGGGGGACGAAATTGGCCAGAACCTGTTCCATGGCGGGAAGCGGAGTTTATCCGACCAGCGTTGCAGCGCGGTGGAAGATGGACACGCAATAGTCCATGAGATAGCCGGTCATCCAGCGCCCGGTCAGCACGATGGCCAGCAGCGTGATGAGAAGACGTGGCAGGAAGCTCAGGGTCTGCTCATTGATCTGGGTGGCGGCCTGGATGAAAGCCACCACCAGGCCCGCGACCAGGCCTGGCACCACCAGCACCATCACGAGAATCATCACGATGTGCAGGGCTTCGATTACCAGATCGACAGCCACGTCAGGGGTCAGCATATCTAATACGCCTGTATGCTCGTCACGAGCGTGTTCACGGTCAGCGTCCAGCCGTCCACCAGCACAAACAGCAGCAGCTTGAACGGCAGCGAAATCACCAGCGGCGACAGCATCATCATACCCATTGCCATCAGCACCGACGACACCACCAGGTCGATGATCAGGAAGGGAATGAACAGCAGGCAGCCGATCTGGAAGGCTGTCTTCAGTTCCGACAGCGTGAAGGCCGCCAGCTTGACGGTAAAGGCATGGTCGGCCGGATTCGCCACATTATCCTCGCCCGCCAGATGGGCAATCTGCTTCAGGGCGGCCTTGCTGGTCTGGGCCAGCATGAATTTCGAAACAGGCCGTTCTGCAATCTTCAGCGCTTCCTGCAAGCCGATCTTGTCCTGGTCGTAGGGCAGGAAGGCATCCTTCCACACTTGGTCGCCGATCGGCTTCATCACCAGCAGGGTCAGGATCAGGGCCACGCCGGTAATGACGCGGTTGGGCAGGCCCTGCTGCAGACCCAGAGCTTGGCGCAGCAGCGACAGCACGATGACGAAACGGGTAAAGCTCGTCATCATCATGACCATGATGGGCAGCAGGCCCAGCAAAGTCATGATGATGAGAATCTGCATCTTCACCGAGAGCTCGGTCTTGGCGCCGGGGACGACCCCGGCCAGCAGATCCTGCGCTTGCACGGCGGTGCAGGCGCACAACAGCAATGCACCGGCCAGCAGGCCGGGCATCAGGCGGCGCACGGTCATGGCGCCATCATGTCCAGGTTCAAACCGTCCAGATCGATGACCTTGAGGCCGTAATTTTCGCCGGCCACCACCACTTCGGCGCGGCCGATAGCGGTACCGTTGACCTTGATGACCAGTGGCTCGCCGGCCAGCACGTCCAGCTCGACCACGCTGTCCGGACCGATCTGCATCAGCTCTTCCAGCGACAGGCGGGCCGAACCCACTTCCAGCGTCAGCTGGACCGGAATCTTGCGCATCATGGCCGGCAAATCGCGGCGCGGRGCGCGCGCGGCGGGCATGTCGGGCAACTCATTGTTCACCTGATTATCGATGATCAATTCTTCCGCCATGTCCTCCATCAGCCCGTCATTGGTGCCGTTGGGATTCACATTCATCATATTCATTCGATATCTTCAAAAGAGGTTAAGCAGAGTTTGCCCTTGTGCTCGGTAACCGCAGCTGTAAACAGGCGGGAATCTTCGAGCAATACGTCTGCTCTGTGCAAGCTGATCGGAATGACATCGCCGACCCGCAGGTCGAACAGCATGCCCAAGGTCACTTCCTTGCTGACCAGCCGGCCATTCAGGCCGACCTGGAGCCGCGCCGCCAGCGGACCCAGGTTTTTCGTACTCTTCCGGCCCGTGTCGCGCTCGGGCAGCAGGCCGCGCAGCACGTCCGACATCAGATTCTTATCGAGGGCAAACCAGCACTTGCCCTGCATTTCACCATCGCCCAGTGTCACAGTGATGACCCAGGTGCCTCTCGGCGGATGGCTGCCGGCTGCAGGCTTGATGTCATTCTCATCATCGCGCGTGCCGGCGGCCGGCAGGTTGCTTTCAATCCGGGCAGCCAGCGTGCTGGCCAGCTGTTGCCCGAGCGCCACAGCAAGACGTTCTTCTGTTGCTGTAACGCGTGTGTTTTCGTCGACAACAGCGACGGCATTGTCGGCCGTTTTGGCACTGCGGCCATAGCGGAAGTTCAACACGCGCAGCAATACCTTGCGTTCCAACGAGAAGGCAATGGTGCCTGCCGGCGCAGCAAAATTCAGCCAGCGCGTACGTGGTTCAGTGCCATCCAGGCGGCTGAAACCCACTTCTTCCACCTGAAAACTGCCCCAATAGCGGCGATTGACGTTCAGGCGCATGGCCTGGGTCAAATCTTCCCGCAGTTGCGCTGCAAAAACAGGCAAACGGTGCACCGGGCGGCCCAGCAAGGATGGGTCAAGAACTTCGTGTCGCACTGTGGTCTTGGTGATCGTCATTTGGATGGTTATCCTTCTGCACTACATCGTATCGCAATCTCTCGCCATGCAGGAGGATCTTGGAGTCGTAGGATAACCGAATTTCTTTCATATTGCCACGGATCAATACAACGTCTTCGCAAAAAGCCTTTACAGGAAAGTTGCTAGCGGGTAAGCTAATTCGGATTTCGCGAGTGCAGCATATTTCATGATAAAAGCGCTTACTACATGATTTATAAGCACTTTTTACTTTACTGCCAATGAATTTCCTCGCAATAACAT
>NZ_JBFRDW010000244.1:0-7987 GCF_052113985.1 Pseudoduganella sp. RAF53_2
GCGCATGCATCTCCAGCAGCTTGAAGGCCAGCAGCAGTGCCAGCATGGCGACGCCGGGGTCTTTGCCCAGCAAGGTGCGGTAGGAATACATCACGCCCGCCATGGCGGCAATCGATATCGGCAGCAGCAGCCATAGTGGCGGCATGCGCGTGCCGCGAATCGTGATGACGGCGCGCCAGGCCAGGGTCAGCAACACGGTGCCGCAAGTCCACAGCGGCAGATGCTCGAAGTGGGGCGCGATCACCAGCAGCGACGACAGCAGCAGCAGCAGGGTGTCGGATTTGTCGCGCGTCAGGCGCCGGGCCACCACGCGCCATGACGAGCCCTCGTCGCGCGAACGGCTGCCCGCGCCGCGATGCGGACCGCGCCGTTCAGCGATGCCTGGTGGAGGGCTGCTCATGCGAAGGCCTCCGTTCCGTACAGGGCCAGCGCGCGCAGGCAGCTGGCCTGATGGGCGTCGCCATTGGAGGGCGGATAGTGATGATGGGCGATGCGGAAAGAGAAGGGCAGGGCGCGGCGTTCAGCCTCCAGCACCCAGGCCGTCATGCGCGACAGGCGCAGTTCCAGATCGAGATGTGGCGGGAGCTGGGCGAAGTCCAGTTCCAGTTCCGCGACCGCACCGCCTTCGAAATGCTTGGTCAGCAGATTGCCGCCAATGGAAGGATCGACGCGCGCAATCTGGCGCCAGGCCAGGTGGCGCATCGGATCGCCCGGCTGGTAGCTGCGTACGCCGCCGAAATTATCCAGGCCCACCGTGCCGTGGCCATCCTCGCTGGCCGCGCCCTGTGTCGGCAGCGGCGGCGCGTTCGGTTCGGGCTGTGGATAGACCAGCACTTTCAGGTCCGGCTGCCAGTAGCTCCAGGCGCCGAACAGGCCAAGCGGAAAACGCGTGAACAGGCGCACGCGCGGCGCCTGCAGCCAGCCGCGCTGTTTTGCGGGCAGGGCCAGCGTGGCGACGGCGCTGCCGCGCTTCGGCACATCGACCACGTGGCGCGGTTCGCCATCCTGCTGGAAACCGAGCCAGACGGCGTAACGCTCGCGCGGCGTGGGATTCAGCACATGCAGTTCGAACTGCGCCTCGCTGCCAGCAAACACCGGCTGGGCGCGTCCGGGACGCAGGCGCAGCAAGGCCAGGTTCTTGGCCGTCATATACATGTCGGCGATGGCGCAGGCGATGGTGAAGAAGGTCAGCGCAAAGCCCAGACCCAGGGTGTAGTTGATGGAGCCGATCAGCATGATGATCAGCAGGCCCACAAAGGCCAGGCCTGCCCGCGTCGGCAGGATGAACACGCGCCGCATCACCAGCGTGACTTCGCCGGGTTCGGTTTCCTTGAGCTGGAACAGCCAGCGGTCGGCCATCCTGCGGGCGGCGGCGATCATGGTCTTCAGACCGGAACGGATTTCTGCAGCTGCAGCACCAGCTCGCGGCTGGCCAGCGCCACGCCATGCGCCGACTTCACGGGACGCAGCCGGTGCGCACACACCGGCACCAGCATGGCTTGCACGTCTTCCGGCATCACGTGGTTGCGGCCTTCCAGCGCGGCCCAGGCGCGCGACGCCTGCAGCAGGGCCAGCGCGGCGCGCGGGCTCAGACCTTCGGCAAAGGAGCCGTTCTGGCGCGAGGCCTGGGCCAGCGCCTGCACATAATCGATCAGGGCCGGCGAAGCGTGAATCTGGCGCAGGCCCTGCTGGGCTTCCGCCAGTTCGGCCGGCGTCATGGCCGGCTGCAGTTCCTTCAGCATGGCGCGCCGGTCTTCGCCCATCAACAGGGCGCGCTCGGCTTGCGCATCGGGGTAGCCTAGCGAAAGGCACATCAGGAAACGGTCGAGCTGCGATTCGGGCAACGGGAAGGTGCCGATCTGGTGGGTCGGGTTCTGGGTAGCGATTACGAAGAAGGGCACGGGCAGGGCGCGCGTGACGCCATCGGCCGAGACCTGGCGTTCTTCCATCGCTTCCAGCAGGCCCGATTGGGTCTTCGGCGTGGCGCGGTTGATCTCATCGGCCAGCAGCACCTGCGTGAAGATCGGGCCGTGGTGGAACACGAAGCCGTTTTTCTCGCGCTCGTAAATCGAAATGCCGGCCACATCGGCTGGCAGCAGGTCACTGGTGAACTGGATACGGTTGAATTGCAGGCCCAGCGACTGCGCCAGGGCGTGCGACAGCGTGGTCTTGCCGACGCCGGGCACGTCCTCCAGCAGCAGATGGCCACCGGCCAGCAGACAGGCGAGGGACTGGCGCACCTGCAAGTCCTTGCCAACGATGATCTGGCTGACCTGGCGTGCGACGGCGTGCAATTTTGTGTACATGAGTTTATCCTGTTGTTATATTCGCCCTGCGGGGGATTTTATGCGAGAAAGCGCGGAGACGCAGTAGTACCCACAAGAAAACTATGAGCACAGCCATCTACAGCCATCCCGACTGCCGCCGCCACGAAATGGGCGACTGGCATCCAGAATGCCCTGCGCGCCTGCAAGCCATCTCCGACCAGCTGATCGCGGCCCAGATCGACGACTTCATCGACCACCGCGATGCGCCGCTGGCCGACGTTGCCGATATCGCCCGCAACCACACGGCCAACGCCATCGCCATCGTGCGCGACCATCTGCCGGTGCAGAGCGGCGATTACTACCCCATCGATGGCGATACCTCGCTCAATCCGCACAGCTGGCAGGCCGCCTTGCGCGCCGCCGGTGCCGCCGTCGCCGCCACCGACGCGGTGATCGACGGCGAAATCGACAACGCCTTCTGCGCCATCCGTCCGCCCGGCCACCACGCGCGGCCCACGGAGCCGATGGGCTTCTGCCTGTTCAATAACATCGCCATCGCGGCCAAGCATGCGCTGGAAGTGCGCGGCATCGAGCGCGTGGCCATCGTCGATTTCGACGTCCATCACGGCAAYGGCACGGAAGAAGCGCTGCTGAACGAGCCGCGTGCGCTGATGGTCAGCTTCTTCCAACATCCGTTTTATCCCTACACGCCGGTGCTGACGGAAACGCCGAACCGCGTCAACGTGCCGGTCCCGGCCGGGACCAAGGGCGATGTGATCCGCCAGCTGGTGCAGGAAAAATGGCTGCCTGCGCTGCATGCCTTCAGGCCGCAGATGATTTTCATTTCGGCCGGTTTCGACGCCCACCGCGAGGATGATCTGGGCGGCATGGGGCTTGTCGAGGCGGACTACGCCTGGATGACGCAGCAGGTGATGGAAATCGCCCGCCTGTACGCCAATGGGCGCATCGTCAGCTGCCTGGAAGGCGGCTATAACCTGTCCGCGCTGGGACGCAGCGTGGCAGCCCATGTGAAGGCTTTGTGCGGGATCTGACGCTTCGGGGCTGACCCGGTTTTAGGGTAAAATAGCCGGTTTTCCCTCAGATTCAGAAGGCAAGAGCATGTCTATTCAATGGTTCCCCGGTCATATGAACGCCGCCAAAAAGAAGGCGGCGGAGCAGATGGCGGACGTGGATGTGGTGATCGAGGTGGTGGATGCCCGCCTGCCTGCGGCCAGCTGCAACCCGCTGGTGGAGGAACTGCGCAAGTTCCGCCAGCGTCCTTGCCTGAAAATCCTGAACAAGATCGATCTGGCCGACCCTGCCGCCACCGCGGCCTGGGTCAAGCACTTCGAGCAGGACAAGACTGTCACTGCCTACGCGATGACCACCAAGAAGCAGTCCGACGTGGCACAGGTGATCGGCAAGGCGCGCAAGCTGGCGCCACACCGCAACGAACCGACCAAGCCGCTGCGCATGATGATCATGGGGATTCCCAACGTCGGCAAATCGACGTTGATGAACGCGCTGCTCAAGCGCCGCGTGGCCAAGGTGGGCGACGAGCCGGCCGTGACCAAGACCCAGCAGAAGATTTACCTGGACATCAACACCGCCATCATCGATACGCCAGGCCTGCTGTGGCCCAAGATCGAAATGCCGAGCGATGGCCTGGCGCTGGCCGCCAGTCACGCGATCGGCGCCAATGCGCTGATCGAAGAGGAAGTGGCGGAATGGCTGGCGCAGCTGCTGCTGGAGCGCTATCCGCAGCTGGTCAAGGAACGCTACAAGCTGAATGCCGACGTCATGGCCAGCATGGATGGCGTGGCCGTGGTTGAGCGCGTAGCCCAATTGCGCGGCTACCGCCAGCGCGGCGGCGATTGGGACTACGAAAAAGCGTCCCACATGCTGCTGCAGGATTACCGCAGCGGCGCGCTGGGACGCATTTCGCTCGAAACGCCTGAAACCCGCGCAGCAGCGCTGGCGGTGTTCCAGGAAGAAGAGCGCGTGAAGGCCGAAGCATCCGCCGCCAAGGCCGCCGAGAAAGAGGCCGAGCGCATGAAGGGCAAGCGCGGTACTTAAAACCCTACGGCAAACCCTGGTGGCTGCCACATCGTGGCAGCCACCTGCTTTGCGCCGTGGGTTCTAACCGAACTTGAAGCTGGTCACGGCCAGCGCACCAAAGAAATCATCTTCATGGTAGGGAACGGACGCGGCCTCGTCCTCCGCCGCACCCACCACCACCATCAGCGGCAGCAAGTGTTCCTCGCGCGGATGCGCCATGCGCGCCGACGGCGCCGATTCCCAATCCAGCAATGCCTGCGTACGTTCGGCCGACGGTTTCGCCATCGCCGCGCGCAGCCAGTCGTCGAACTGGTGCGACGCCGCCGCGCCCATGGCGTTGAAGGCGCGCAGGTTGTGGTAGCTGAGGCCACTGCCGACAATCAGCACACCTTCATCGCGCAGCACGCGCAGGGCGCGGCCCACGGCGAGGTGAGTGGCCGGATCAAGTCCGTGTTTGAGCGACAACTGCACGATGGGCACATCCGCCTCCGGGAAGGCCGGATACAGCGCGCTGAAGGTGCCATGGTCGAAGCCGCGTTCAGGATCGAGGTGCGCTGCATGTCCGGCCGCGATCAACAGCGACTGCACGCGCGCCGCCAGATCTGGCGAACCGGGCGCCGGATACTGGATCTGGTAGGTATGCGGCGGGAAGCCGCCATAGTCGTAGATCATCGGCGGGCGTGGGCTGGACGAGATCAGGAAATCGCGTCCTTCCCAGTGTGCCGTGACGGCGAGGACCGCCTTCGGCTTGTCGCCGATCTGGCGCTGGATGTCCTTCAGCGAGGCGTCCAGCTTGTCGTAAGCGGAGCCGAATTGTTCGCGCATCCAGGGCCATGGGCCGCCGCCGTGCGAGAGAAAGTAGGTGGGCAGAGTGTTCATGGAATCAATATATGGCTCGCCCACCTTTAGATCAATGCATATTTTGTGAATGCTGCATTACTTGTTTGTGGCCGATACCGTCATCAGCGCAAACAGCCGGGTAGTACGCATCCAGGCCAGGATCAGGGCGATAATCTGTGTGACGAGGAAGCCCAGCACCAGCATCACCACATTGGCGCCCGCCATATTGAAGCGCGCCGCGCCAAGCAGGGCTGCCAGCAGCAGGCCAGCGATTGTGACGATCGCGTAAGCGCCAARCACCGCGCCAGGACGGCGCCACAGCAGCTTCAGGCCGCGCCACCACGCCTTCACGGCCGAGGTGCGGCGGCGGTCGATCGCCAGTTCGGCGCGGCCCGCATCCAGCGTAGCGTTGACGAACAGGATCAGCAGCAGCATCGCGGCCATGGCGGCGTAATTCCAAGGCTCCGCGTCCGACAGCARCACGGCCTTGTCGGCATGCTTCTCGGCCAGGTCCATCAATTGGCCGCCAAGCGCGCCCGCAGCTGCCGTCAGCACGAGGCCCCACAGCAGCATGCGGAACATGCGTGGATACTCGGACACGCCGCCTGCAAACAGCTCGCGGAACCGCGGCGTGTCATGCGCACGGGCCGCCGTGATCGCCGCGCCGGTCAGGAAAGGCGACAGCAGCAGCGTGAGGATCAGCGCCGACAGGCCGGCGCCGTGCACCGCGTCGCCATGACGGCGAATCTCGGACATCAGATCCGTCACCGCCCACAGCGGCAGTTCCTTCGCCAGTTCCGGCGCATGCACGGATTTATCCAGAGCGTTGGACAACACGTCCCACAGCGGCACGCCGGCCAGCAACACCGGCAGCAGCAGGGCGCCCAGCCAGATCAGGAGCAGGCGCCATTGCAGGGCGGTGCGGGATGCATTCTTGATGGTGGTAGTCAGCTTCATACAGTCGTTATCAGGGCAAGAAGGGCTTGGAAGAAAGCGGCAGCATCAAAGGTCCAGCGGCGCGAGGCGCTGCCGTCGGACTTGAGAGTGCGGCTGTCATCGAGCTTGGTCAGATCCAGCAGGTTCTTGTGGCCGGCGTCGATTTCGGCGGAAACGGCCTTCACCGGCTTGGTCCACTCGAACTTCTGCCAGCGCTGGTCGCCGCTCCATTGTGCGGTTTCCTTGCTGCCATCGGCGAAGGTCACGACCACGGTCTGCGGCACTTCGGCGCCGCGGCGGCGCACGATCACTTCGGTGCGGAAGGGGAAGGGGCCGGTGCCTTCCTTGGCATTGGGATGTTCCTTCTTCCACTTCTTGCGGATGTCGTCCGCCCGGTCGTCGGCGTCGTCCTCGCTCAACTGCACGCGCTTGCCTTTTTCGATGGTGTAGCCGGGCTGCGGCACCACTTCCTTGCTGGAGAATTTATCGATACGGTCATCCACGCGGGTGGCGCTGTACACCTGCTGCGCAAACACACGCTCTACCAGGGCGCGCTGTCCGGACACTTCCGCCAGCGTGTCGCGCAGGTCGGCAATGCTGGGGTGACGGAACTTCCAGCGCTTGTAGTATTCCTTGAAGGCGCGCTCGGTCGCATCCTTGCCCAGCTGTTCTTCCAAATCGTGCATGGTGATCGCGGTACGGGTGTACACGGGGCCGACGCCCTGCAGCCGTGCGTAAGCATTTTCGCCCAGCGGGTCGGACGGCTCTTCGCGCGGCATGCGCATGCGTTCGAACTCAAACACATTGAACTTCGGCGAGAAGCCCAGCGCGCGCAGGAAAGGTGTGCTGGCGTGGATAGGCTGGTTCGCGGCGCGCAGCATGCGCATGTCCCAGTATTCGTTCAAGCCTTCGTCCAGCATCGGTTCTTCGAACTCATTGCTGGCCAGGATGCCGTAGAAATAGCCGTGGCCGAATTCGTGGATGGTGACGAAATCCAGCATGTCGCGGTCAAGCGTGCCCGGTTTCGGATCTTCGTAAGCGTCCGCGGTGAAGAAAGTCGGATATTCCATGCCACCCGCCTCTCCGGCATTGTGCGGCGGGATCACGACGGTGACCGTCTTGTAAGGGTAGGGACCGAGCGTGTTGGAGAACCAGGTCAGCGAATCCTTGGTGGCCTGCATTGCGGGTGCCGCGTTGGATGCGTACTCCGGCGGATACAGTACCGTGATCTTCACTTGCGGGCTGCCCGGACCGGTCCAGCTGTCGACCAGCGGCTTGGCGGTGCGCTTGTCGGCGGTCCAGGCGAAATCGTGGACGTCGCCCTGCAGAAAGCGGTGCGTCAGCTTGCCGTCTTTWTCAACGGGTGCGCCTTGCAGCTCGCCGGTGGCGCCAACGGTGTAATCCTTCGGCGCGGTCAGCTTCACATCGTAATTGCCGAAATCCGCATAGAACTCGGACTCGGAATGGTATTCATGCGCATTCCAGCGCACCGCCGTCGCGCCGCGTTCGCCGGGCAGTTCCAGCACGCCGATCTTGGGGAACCATTGCGCCACCAGGTGGAAAGTCTCGAAGTAGCCGGCACGCGCAATGACGCGCGGCAGCTGGTCGAAGAAGGCGATGTCCAGCGTAGTGCTGGCGCCCGGCGCCACGGCCTGCGGCAGGTCCAGCCGCACCACGGTCTGATCGGATTCGGGACCGCCATCCGGATGCACGAACTTCCACGGCACGGCCGCGCCGTTCTGCGCCACGCTGCGCAATTCCGTATAGCCCCATTCGCCGTCCTTGATATCGACGCCGGAACGGAAGCCAACGCCACGGTTGCGCAGTTCGGTGAAGAAGGTGCTGTTCGCGTTCTGGAAGGCGTTCAGGTAGAGATGCATGTAGAC
>NZ_JBFRDW010000245.1:0-15357 GCF_052113985.1 Pseudoduganella sp. RAF53_2
CGGACACACCGTGAGCGCGCGCGGCCAGGCCAACAGCGACGGCAACAAGATGCTGGTGCTGATCGATGGCCGCTCCGTGTATTCGCCACTGTTTTCGGGCGTGTTCTGGGATGCGCAGGATCTGCCGCTCGGCCTCGTCGAACGCATTGAAGTCATCAGCGGTCCGGGTGGCGCGCAATGGGGCACCAATGCCGTGAACGGCGTCATCAACATCATTACCAAGAAGGCTGAAGACACGCAGGATACCGTGCTGTCCTACACAGGCGGCAATCTCAGCTCCTTTGGTACCGCACGCACAGGCGGCAAGATGGAGCAGGGCGCCTGGCGTGCCTACGTGATGGGCTTCCACATCGACGGTACGCACAACGCAGCCGGAGAACGCATCGACGACGGCTGGCACAAGCGGCAGGCCGGCTTCCGCGCCGATTGGGAGCGCGGCGGCGATCAGTGGACCCTGCAGGGCGACATCTACCGCGCTTTGAAAGGCCAGCCGCTGCCGGGCACGATCTCCATCAGCGGAATCGATCTCGATCTGCAGGATGAGAGCCTGAACGGGGCCAATCTGGTGGGCAGTTGGAAGCGTCAGTTGGCGGGTGGCGGCAACATCAGTGCGCAGCTTAGCTACGACCACGTCCAGCGCACCGTGCCGCCTACGTTTGCCGAGAAGCTCGACATCTGGGATGTACAGGCCCAGTACGCGCTGGCGCCCATCGGCCGCCACGAATTGTCGGTGGGCGTGGAGCACCGCTCGGCCAAGGACCGGCTGCAGAACAGCATCTACATTGCCTTCCTGCCTGCCGACGAGCGCCTGCGCTGGACCAGCCTTTATGTGCAGGATGTGATCGCGCTGACGGACAGCCTGAAGCTGACGCTGGGTGCGCGCGCCGAGCGCAATATCTACACCGGCACCGAATTTCTGCCCAATGCACGTCTGGCCTGGAAGCTGGCCGGCGACCAGCTGCTGTGGGCGGCCGTCTCGCGTACGGCGCGCGCGCCCGCGCGGCTGGATCGCGATGTCTATATTCCGGCAGCGCCGCCGCGAATTCTGGATGGTGGCCCCGGTTTCGAATCCGAGGTGGCGCGGGTATATGAAATCGGCTACCGGCGCAGTGCGGAGCGCTTCAATTACTCGGTCAATGTCTACCGCGCTTTCTACGACAAGCTGCACACGGGCGAACTGGCGCCCAGCATGACCTCCCTCGTTTTCGCCAACGGCATGATGGCTGCCACCTCCGGCGTTGAAGCCTGGGCCAGCTGGCAGGCCACATCGAACTGGCGGCTGAGCGCCGGCGCGACCGGACTGCATCAGAAATTCTGGCTCAAGCCGGGCGTGGTCGATTACGTGGGATCGGTGGAAAAGGAGGGTCACGATCCGCGCCATACGCTTCTGCTGCGTTCCTCGCTGCAGGTGCGTGACGACCTGGATGTCGATGTGACGCTCCGTCATGTCGGCAAGCTGACCACACCGGATGTGCCGTCCTACCGCACGTTGGATGTGCGCGTGGCATGGCGTCCCAAGCCTGGCATTGAAGTGGCGGTCGGCGGCACCAATCTGGCCGGGCCGGAACACGGCGAGTTCACCGAGATCGCTTACCGCACCAGCGTCGAGCGCGGCTATTATGTCAATGTGATAAGCCGCTTCTAAGCGAAGCCATGTTAAGATGCCAGTCATGAAATTTGCGCTGCGCGTCTTCGTTATCTCGCTGATGCTGCTGGCCACCCCGTTCCAGGGGCTGGCCATGGCAGGCGCGCTGCCGTGTGCACCGCAGCCGCTGCCCACTTCGATGCCGCAGTCTTTGCAGCTGGCTGCCCCGTCTTCAGGGCACGACCACGCAGCGATGCTCGCCGCCGGACATGGGGCCTCGCAACATGCTGACCATGCCGGGCAAATTGATCGCGCATCTGCGCATCACTGCGGCGGCATGTCCGCCTGCTGCGTTGGTGCGGCGCTGACGCCAGCGCTGCCGCTGGCGCAATCCGGCCCGCGTCTGACTTCCAAACTCATTCCTCATCAGGTGGCGGCTCCCGCCACCGTCGACCTGGCGACGCCTGAACGGCCGCCACGCCATTCCCTCGCATGATCCTGGGCCGGCCATTGCGGCCGGCATTCGTCCATATCTCGAGGAAACATCGTATGATCGACCACCAACGCTGGTTGCGGCCGTCCGCCGCAGCTGCCGTGGCCCTGCTGGTAAGCGGCTGCGCCACTTTTTCCGGCGACGGCGGATTCAATACCGTCGCCCAGAACACGAAAACGCGCAGCGGCGCAGAAACCCGCCTGCTGCGCAGCGATGAAGACCGCCGCGCGCTCGATGAACAGCTGCGTCAGATGCTCGCAGAACCGCTGTCTGCGCAAACGGCAGTGCAGATCGCGCTGCTGAACAACCGCGGCTTGCAGGCCACTTACTGGAACCTCGGCATCGCCGAAGCGGACCTGGTGCAGGCTAGCCGCCTGCAAAACCCGAACTTCGACTTCAAGCGCACGCACGGCGACGGCGAAGTCGGCATCGAGCGCACGCTGACCTTCAATCTGCTGAACCTGATCACGCTGCCGCTGGCCAGCCGTATCGAAGCGCAGCGTTTCGAGCAGGTGAAGCTGCAGGTCAGCGCCGAAGCCGTGCACGTGGCGCAGGAGACGGCGCGCGCTTACTATGAGGCAGTGGGCGCGGCCCAGGCCCTGGACGCCGCTAAACAGGTGCAGGAGGCGGCTGGCGCCAGCGCCGAACTGGCGGTCCGCATGCAGAAAGCCGGCAACTGGAGCAAGCTGGATGCAGCGCGCGAGCAGGCCTTCAGCGCGGAAGCACTGGCCGAAGTGCGCCGCGCCGGCAAGCGTGCCAACGCCGCCCGTGAAAAGCTGGCACGCATGCTGGGTGTGAGCGCCGCGCCCTTCAAACTGGCCGAGCGTCTGCCCGATCTGCCCGATGCACCGCGCGCACCGCAAGACGTGGAACAGCAAGCCCTGAGCGAGCGCCTCGACATCCAGGCCGCCAGGCTCGATGTCGAGCACACTGCGCGCTCGCTGGGCCTGAATAAGACCACGCGCTTCATCAATGTGCTGGACCTGGGTGCGGTGCGCAACACCGCGACCGGCACGCCAGGCGCGCGCGGCTACGAGCTGACGCTGGAAATTCCGATCTTCGACTGGCGCGGTGCCAAAGTTGCGCGCGCGGAAGCCACGTATATRCAGTCCGTGAACCGGCTCGCTGAAACTGTCAGCAACGCCCGCAGCGAAGCGCGTGAAAGCTATGAAGACTACAAGACGTCTTACGAACTGGCACGCCAGTACCGCGACAACGTCATGCCGCTGCGCCAGCAGATTTCGCAGGAGACGCTGCTGCGCTACAACGGCATGCTGAYGAGCGTCTTCGAACTGCTGGCCGAAGCGCGTGAACAGGCCACGGCCGCCAACAACTACATCACCGCGCTGCAGGAATTCTGGATCGCGGATACCAATCTTGACGCAGCCCTGGGAGGGAAAAAACAATGAGTGACCGTCGATCCTTCCTCGCAGGCGCAGCGCTGCTGGGCGCCGGCATCGTCAGCCGCGCCGGTGCCGCCAGCCTGCCTGAAGCGCCCGTGCAGTCCGGCGCCGCCACCACGCCACCGCCACCGCCACCCAATGGCCGTCCGTTTAACCCCGTCGTTACGCTGAACGGCTGGAGCCTGCCGTGGCGCATGAAAGACGGCGTAAAGGAATTCCACCTGGTTGCCGAACCCGTGCTGCGCGAGATCGCCCCCGGCATGACGGCCAAGCTGTGGGGCTACAACGGACAAAGTCCCGGCCCGACGATCGAAGTGGTGGAGGGGGACCGCGTACGCATCTTCGTCACCAATAAGCTGCCCGAACACACCAGCATCCACTGGCATGGCCAGATTCTGCCGAGCGGCATGGATGGCGTGACGGGCGTCAGCCAGCCCGGCATCCAGCCCGGCAAAACCTTTGTCTACGAATTCGTGGCCAGGCATGCGGGTACCTTCATGTATCACCCGCACGCGGACGAGATGGTGCAGATGGCAATGGGCATGATGGGCTTCTGGGTCACGCACCCGAAGGACTACCGCCAGCACGCCGTGGACCGCGACTTCTGCTTCCTGCTGAACGCTTACGACATCGATCCCGGCAGCGCCGCGCCGAAGACCAACACCATGCTGGACTTCAATCTGTGGACCTTCAACAGCCGCGCCTTCCCCGGCATCGATCCGATGGTAGTGCGGCAGGGCGACCGCGTCCGCATCCGCACCGGCAACCTGACGATGACCAACCATCCGATCCATCTGCATGGCCATCGCTTCGAAGTGACTGGCACCGATGGCGGCTGGATTCCGCCGTCCGCGCGTCATCCTGAAGTCACTACCGATGTCGCTGTCGGCCAGATGCGCGCCATCGAGTTCATCGCCGACAATCCGGGCGACTGGGCCTTCCATTGCCACAAATCGCACCACACCATGAACGCCATGGGCCACAACGTGCCGAATATGATCGGGGTGGACCATGAGGGCGTGGCCGAGAAGATCATGAAGGTGGTGCCGGGCTATATGACCATGGGCGATAAAGGCGGCTCGATGGACGGCATGGAGATGCCGATTCCGGAGAATACGCTGCCGATGATGACGGGCACGGGGCCGCATGGCGACATCGATATGGGCGGCATGTTCACGCTGTTGAAGGTGAGGGAGGGGCAGCCGCGCGGCGACTACCGCGATCCGGGCTGGTATCAGGCGCCGAAAGGCACCACTGCCTACGAATGGACCGGTGAGCTGCCGCCGGCACCGTCAGCGCCAGGCGCAGCGGCGCCGCAGGCCGATGCGCCGCCACTGGAAGTGAGAAAGCCGCACGAGCACCATCACTGATCCGCAGGGGCGGCGGCCATGCTATATTGGCTGCCGCCTATGAGAAAATACCCCGAACAAATCTCTCTGCTGCCTTATGTTGGCAAGTGGTGTGCGATTGCCGCACTGGTCGCCGCGCTTGCGGGCAGCGCATCCGCTTTATTCCTCGTTGCGCTGGACCTGGCCACTGACTGGCGCGAACGCCATGCCTGGATCGTCTGGCTGCTGCCCATTGCCGGCTTCATCGTCGGCTGGGTGTATCTGCATGTCGGCAGCAGCGTTGAAGCGGGCAATAACCTGCTGATCGACGAAATCCACGACCCGAAAAAAGTCATACCGCTGCGGCTTGCGCCGCTGGTGCTGGTCAGCACCGTCATCTCGCATCTGTTTGGCGCATCGGTCGGCCGCGAAGGCACGGCGGTGCAGATGGGCGGCGCGCTGGCGGATCAGTTAACCCACGTGTTCAGGCTGCGATCCGAAGACCGCAGCATCCTGCTCATGGCGGGTATCAGCGCCGGTTTCGCATCGGTGTTCGGCACGCCGCTGGCCGGTGCGATCTTTGGACTCGAAGTGCTGGTCGTCGGACGCATGCGCTACGACGCGATTTTTCCCTGCATGGTCGCGGCCATCGTGGCTGATCAGGTCACGCTGGCCTGGGGCGTGCATCACACGCATTACTCGGTTGGTGCATTGCCGCCGGTGGCGGTTCTGAGCGTGCTGGCCGTGATTGTGGCAGGCATGGCCTTCGGCGTTGTCGGCCGTTTGTTCGCCACGGCGACACATGCGCTGACCGCGCTGGTGAAGCGCAGTATCAGCTACGCGCCGCTGCGTCCCGTGCTTGGCGGTTTGCTGGTCGCCCTGGCGGTGTGGGCGATGGGCAGCCAACGCTATATCGGCCTTGGCATTCCGGTGATTGTGGAAGCGTTCCAGCATCCGCTGCCGGTATGGGACTGGGCCGGCAAGTTCGTGTTCACGGTGGGTTCGCTGGGTACTGGCTTCAAAGGCGGCGAAGTGACGCCGCTGTTCTATATTGGCGCGACGCTGGGCAATGTGCTGGCGCCGCTGCTGCATCTGCCGTTCGCAACGCTGGCAGGTATCGGTTTCGTCGCCGTCTTTGCCGGCGCCGCCAATACGCCGCTGGCATCGACGGTCATGGCGATCGAATTGTTCGGCCCGGAGATCGGGCCGTTTGCCGCGCTGGGCTGCGTGGTCGCGTATCTGTTCTCCGGCCACACTGGCATCTACCGTTCGCAGCGTATGGAGCAGCTACGAACCCGCCGTGGCGCTTAAGCGTTCCGCCAGTGCATGCGCGTCGAAAGGCGCATGCACTTTGACGTCATTGTCGAAGTAGCAGTAGACGTCGCGTGAGGCACGTTTGGGCGGCTGCCCATCTACGATCAGGCGTGCCTGCGCGATTTGAGAGCCGCCTGCCCATGCGTCGATGCGACGCGCCCAACTGTCCAGCGCTTCATCGGTATAGCCGCTGGCGTACAGCTCCTTCTCGCCATGCAGGCGGATGTAGAGGAAGTCCGCTGTGATGTCTTCGTAATCGGGCCATTTGCCCGCAGTGTCGGCAACCACCAGCGCCACCTTGTATTTACGCAGTAGTTTGATGAAGGCGGGATCGTTGAAGCTCTCGTTGCGGATTTCCATCGCATGCCGCATGGGATGGTTGCCGTCGATCTCCAGCGCGGAGCGGCCATTCATGCGCGGCTCATGCCGGCGTGCCAGCTCCAGCGCGGCTTGCGCGTCGTGCGGCAGCATACGCAGAAACTGCTCGATCACTTCCGCATCGAATTTGAAACTGGGCGGCAGTTGCCAGAGGAAGGGACCCAGCTTTTCGCGCAACAGCAGCACGCCTGAGGCCATGACATTGGCGAGCGGCTTCTCCGGTGAGCGCAGGCGCAGGATGTGGGTGATGTAGCGATTGCCTTTGTGCGCAAAGACAAAGCCCGGCGGTGTCGCGTCGTACCAGGACTGGTAGCTTGCGGGCCGCTGCAAGGCGTAGAAGGAACCGTTGATTTCAATGGTCGGCAGCACGCGCGAAGCGAATTCCAGTTCGCGTGCCTGTGCCAGATCTTCCGGATAGAAAACGCCGCGCCACGGTGCGTAGCGCCAGCCTGAGATGCCGATGCGGATGTCGCCCATGCCCGAGTATAGGCATGGCCGCCCGAAGGCGGCGCATGGCTGGCGGGCGCTTAGTCGCGCTTGCGCCGTTTGACGACGCTGCCGAGGATGGTCATGCCGGCGAGCAGCATGGCGTAGGTGGCGGGTTCCGGTACCGGCAGCGGCACGCCGCCGAGCGTGATGGCGTCGAACGCGAGTCCGGACTGGTAGTCGGTGTCGTTCCAGTTGGTGACGCCGAATTCCAGCTTGTAGTTGCCGGCATTGGCGATGGTGTACTGCGACTTGACCCAGCCGGTGGTGCCGCAACCGACGTCGTAGCAGCTGTCCGCATCATCGCCCAGCGGTGACCAGTTGGTCTTGCCGGCGTCGATGGTCACCGTTGCCGGTGTCAGCGTGGCAATCGGGGCGGGCATGGCGAAGCCGGGGACGGCGTTGCCATTCTCGCTGGTCCGCGCGGTGAAGAGCAGGGCGACTTCATTATTGTTGCCGTCCAGCAGGCGAGCCCACGCATAGTCGGCGTAGCCTGCGCCGTCGGACGTGGTGTAGTTGAAGCGGAAGTCCAGTTCGGTGCCTGCCGTAGCGGAGAAAATGATTGAACGCAAGGTCGAGCCCAGCGTTCCATCGCCTTCCCCGCCGACATTGGGCAGCGCGACCGCGGCTGTGCTGTCGGTCGTTGCAACCCAGCCATATTTACTGCCGCCGGCCGGTGAGAGTGGGACGACCCCGTTCGCCCCTGATGCGCCGCAAGTGCCGACGCAGGTCCAGCCTGCGGGTATGCCAGCGTCGAAAGTGCCGGCCTGAGCGTGCGCAGTAAAGCACAGCGATGCGAGCAATCCAGTACCGAGTGCAATGCTTTTTATTCCTGTGTGCATGTTTATACCCCGAAGTGTTGGTGAACGCTCTGTGAATGCCTCTCGTGTGAGGCTGAAACATTCTCCGCCGAGGTATGTTTTAAAGCGAAAGGCTGCGTCAATCGTGCGCGCACTTTTGATAGCTCATCGCTGAGCTGGCCTCTTCACTCCTTCCACGGCGTGTCGAAAATCATGGGCGGGGTGGGGCCGATCACGGGGATGGTGGCGAAGGCGGGCTTGCCCTCCGCGTTTGGCTATCTGGTCTACATCGGCGAAGTCGTGGCGCCGCTGCTGGTGCTGGCAGGCGTGTGGACGCGCGCGGCGGCGCTGGTTATTGCCATCAATATGCTGGTCGCCATTGGCCTGGTGCATATGGGCCAGTTGTTCGAAGTCGGCAAGCAGGGTGGTTGGGCGCTGGAACTGCAGGGCATGTACCTGGCGTCGGCGATCACCATCGCACTGCTCGGCGCGGGCAGATATAGCCTTGGTGGCAGCGGCGGCAAGTGGAACTAGCCGCCGATGTGCATCCTTCAGATCGATTTGAGCGAAACTGATATGCTCATTTGACGAAGAACTGCGCCTGTTTCTTTCTGCATTGGCTGAGTAGAATCATCGTCGTTCCTCCAACCTTTTCGGAGAGCTAGATGTTTGGCCTGACCGCGCTTGAGCTGGCAAGAATCCAGTTCGGATTCACCATATCCTTTCACATCATTTTCCCGGCGATTACGATCGGCCTGGCCAGCTATCTGCTGGTGCTGGAGGCGTGCTGGCTGAAAACGGGACGTGAACTCTATCGCGACCTCTATCACTTCTGGCTGAAGATATTTGCCGTCAACTTCGGCATGGGCGTGGTGTCCGGGCTGGTGATGGCCTACGAGTTCGGCACCAACTGGAGCGGCTTTTCGGCCTTCGCCGGCGGCGTCACGGGGCCGTTGCTGGCCTACGAAGTGCTGACGGCCTTCTTCCTTGAGGCGGGCTTTCTTGGCGTGATGCTGTTCGGCTGGAACCGCGTGGGACCGGCCTTGCACTTTGTGGCGACGGGCATGGTGGCCCTTGGTACGCTGATTTCCGCCACCTGGATTCTGGCGTCCAACAGCTGGATGCAAACGCCGCAAGGCTACGAAATCATCGGCCGCCGCGTGGTGCCGGTGGACTGGCTGGCCGTCATCTTCAATCCTTCCTTTCCCTACCGGCTGGCGCACATGAGTGTGGCGGCCTTCCTGGCCACTGCGCTGATGGTGGGCGGTTCGGCAGGCTGGTTGCTGCTGCACAGGAAGGACAATCCAGCGATCCGCAAAATGCTGTCGATGGCGATGTGGATGCTGGTCATTGTGGCGCCGATTCAGGCCGTGATCGGGGACATGCACGGTCTGAACACGCTGGAGCACCAGCCCGCCAAGATCGCTGCAATGGAGGGGCACTGGCAGAACGAGGGCAAGGAAGGCGTGCCCCTGATCCTATTCGGCATGCCCGATATGGAGCGCGAAGAGACGAAATGGAAAATCGAAGTCCCGCGCATGGGCAGCCTGATTCTCACGCATAGCCTGAACGGGACCTTTGCCGGTTTGAAGGAATTCCCCAAAGAAGACCGCCCCAATTCGCCGATCCTGTTCTGGTCCTTCCGCCTGATGGTGGGGTTGGGACTGCTGATGATTCTGCTGGGCGTGATCAGCGTCTGGCTGCGCTGGCGCGGCCGGATGGAGACGAGCCGGCCCTTCCTGCACTTTGCCCTGTACATGGGGCCGGCCGGCCTGGTCGCCTTGCTGGCGGGCTGGATGACCACCGAAGTAGGGCGCCAGCCGTGGGTAGTTTATAAGGTGATGCGTACGGCGGATGCGGTATCGCCGCATGGCGCGCCGGAACTGACCCTGACCCTGATCATGTTCGTGGTGGTCTACTTTGCGGTATTCGGAACAGGTATCGCCTATTTGCTGCGCCTGATCAGAAAGGGTCCCGTCATGAGCGAAGGCCAGATGGAAGAACTGGGCGGACCGGGGCAGGGGCGCACACCGGCGCGGCCGCTGTCGGTGGCGAAGAAGTCGGATCGTGATGATGCGGACGGGGAGTGATCATGGGCGTTGACTTGTCAATCATCTGGGCCGTCATCATCCTGTTCGGCATCATGATGTATATCGTGATGGACGGCTTCGACCTCGGCATCGGCTTGCTGTTCCCCTTCTTCAAGCAGAAGGAAGAGCGTGACGTGATCATGAACACGGTGGCGCCGGTGTGGGACGGCAATGAAACCTGGCTGGTGCTGGGCGGCGCCGGCCTGCTGGCGGCATTCCCGCTGGCCTACGCGGTGATCCTGAGTGCGCTCTACCTGCCGCTGATCTTCATGCTGATCGGACTGATTTTTCGCGGCGTGGCCTTCGAGTTCCGCTTCAAGGCACTGGAACATGAGCGCCACTTCTGGGACAAGGCCTTCATCGGCGGCTCGGCCCTCGCCACCTTCGCGCAGGGCGTGGCGCTTGGCGCCTACATCCGGGGCTTCAATATCGTTGACGGACGCTTTGCCGGCGGTCCGATGGACTGGCTATCGCCGTTTTCCCTGTTCACCGGTGTGGGGCTGCTGGTTGGCTATGGCCTGTTAGGCAGCACATGGCTGATCATGAAAACAGAAGGCGAACTGCAAGCCCATGCTTACCGCATCACGCGCTTGCTGGTGTGGGGCCTGCTGGCCGCCATCGCCATCATCAGTATCTGGACGCCTTTGATCGACTCGCGCATCGCTGAGCGCTGGTTCAGCTTCCCGAATATGCTGTGGTTCGCACCGGTGCCGCTGCTGGTCGCGGCCAGTGCGCTGCTGCTGTGGCGCTCCGTGGCAAGGCGCCATCACGTCAGCCCCTTCCTTTACACGCTGGCACTGGTCTTCCTCGGCTATAGCGGCCTGGGAATCAGCGTGTGGCCGAACATCGTGCCGCCGAATATTTCGATCTGGGCCGCGGCGGCGCCAACCCAGAGCCAGGGCTTTGCGCTGATTGGCGCGCTGCTGATCATCCCGATCATCCTGATGTACACCATCTGGTCGTACTRTGTTTTCCGCGGCAAGGTGCGCTTGGGCGAGGGGTATCACTG
Organism: Pseudoduganella sp. RAF53_2; assembly: GCF_052113985.1. Lineage (NCBI taxonomy): Bacteria > Pseudomonadati > Pseudomonadota > Betaproteobacteria > Burkholderiales > Oxalobacteraceae > Pseudoduganella > Pseudoduganella sp. RAF53_2. The sequence continues at coordinate 10,887 of NZ_JBFRDW010000245.1, forward strand.
ATGTGGAAGCGCCTTGGCTGGATGGTGCTGATCTGGGCGGCCAGCGTCGCCGCCCTTGGTGTCGTTGCGTTCCTCATGCGGCTCGCCATGCGGGCTGCGGGGCTGAGCGCTTAGAACTCTTCCCAGTCGTTGGCTGCTTTCGCCAGGGCAGCTGGCGGCATGATCGGGACCGCCCTGGGTGCGGGCCGTTTGGACGGCAGCTGGCTTACGCTGGCGGCGCGGCGTGGCGCGGTGGCGCCGCCCGTCAGCGACGGGTCCAGTCGGAATGTCGACACCAGCTGGTCAAGCTCGCTGGCCTGCTCCTTCATCGCGCTGGCCGCCGCTGCGGCCTCTTCGACCAGCGCGGAATTCTGCTGCGTCGTCTGATCCATCTGCACAATGGCCTGGTTGACCTGCTCGATGCCGTCGCGCTGCTCCTGGCTGGCATCCGCAATTTCGGCAATGATTTCCGAAACCTGCTTGACGCTCACCAGCATCTCGGCCATCGTCACGCCAGCCTGGTCCACCAGCTTGCTGCCGATTTCGACTTTCTCCACCGAGTCGCCGATCAGTGCCTTGATTTCCCTGGCCGCATTGGCGGAGCGGTGCGCCAGGGTGCGCACTTCGTTGGCCACCACGGCGAAGCCGCGTCCCTGTTCGCCGGCGCGCGCGGCCTCCACTGCCGCATTCAGCGCCAGGATATTGGTCTGGAAGGCGATGCCATCGATCACACTGATGATGTCCACGATCTTGCGTGAGCATTCGTTGATCGAGCCCATGGTCTGTACCACCTCCGACACCACGGCGCCGCCTTTCTGGGCCACTTCGGAAGCGGAAGTGGCGAGGTGATTGGCCTGGCGGGCGTGATCCGCGTTCTGCTGAACGGTCGATGTCAGTTCTTCCATCGACGATGCCGTCTCTTCCAGCGAGCTGGCTTGCTGTTCGGTGCGTTCGGATAAGTCCATATTGCCGGATGCAATCTGATCCGATGCCGCCGCGATGGCGCCCGTGCCGTTGCGGACCTGGGCCACGATACGCGACAGGTTGCCTGTCATGTCGCGTAGTGCCGCGACCAGCTGGCCTGTTTCATCGGTGGATCTGGCGTCGGCCCTGGCGGTCAGGTCGCCCTTGGCCACGCGCTTGGCCAGTTCTACGGCCGTGTTCAGGGGATTGGTGATGTTCCGCGTCAGCCAGATCGCCAGAGCGGCCGCGAGCACCGTGTTCAGCAAGCCGCCGATCATGATGACGCCACCGGTGCGCGTTTTCATCGCCGCGGCTTCTTCGGCGCGCTGGCCGAGCAGGGCGCGTTCTTCCTTGTCCATTTCCGCCAGGATGACGCGCATGGCGTCCATCCCCAGCTTCCCTTTGCCAGCTTTTTCGAAGTCGACCACGCTATCCATTGTGGCGCTGCCGCTGGTGACGTTGCGGCGCAGTGCGATGACCGGGTTCACCGCTGTCTCCAGCCATTGGCGATGCGCCGCATCCAGCTGCTGCAAGCGTTGCTGCTGGCGTGGATTGTCGGAGGTAAGTGTCCGGGTCCTGTCGAAATGCGCCTGGAATTCCTTGCGGCCGTTGTGCAAGGGCTCCAGCGATGCATCGTTGCCGGTATGGGCAAAGCCGCGCTCGCCCGTCTCGATATTCACCAGGCTTAACAGCATTCCTTTGACTTCTTCCAGCACCTCGTAGGTGTGGATGTTCATGCCATTGGCCTGTCCTAGCCTGGAGAAGTTGTTGTAGGCGACCGTCAGCAGCACAAACATCAGCAGGACGACGCCACCAAACCCCATGTAAAGCCGTGTGCCAATTCTTAGATTGGATACTTGCATCGCATCCTCCTCGCTTGGGCGCGGCGTCATGCCGCTCAACCAGCTTAGATGACGAAAAGTAGAAATAGATTCACCAAATGTCACACCCGCGCTGGCAGAGCCACGCGGGTGTTTTCTTTTTTTGTCAGAGCGGCTTTAACAGCTCCACCTTGCGATCTGCCAGCAAGGGCAGGGCGCGGGCGAGTACCAGCTGCCGGTAGTGTTCCGACTGTTTGTGGGCTTCGAGCGCTGCGTTATCGCAGTAGCGCTCGACCAGCAACAGGGTGTTGGCCTGTTCGGCGTGCCGGTACACCTCGTATCCGAGGCAGCCTGCTTCCGCCAGCGACTTCGGGCGCAGTTCCGCGAGGATGGACAGCACTTCGTCCAGGGCGCCTTCGGCTGGCTGCCAGCGGGCGACTACGGTGATTTCTTCGCTCATTTTGCTTCTCCCTTCAGTGCTTTGACGATTTCGCGTGCCAGCGGGCCGCCCGAGGCTGGATTCTGGCCGGTCATCAAAAGGYCATCCACCACCACTTTGGATTGCCACACATCGGCGGCCGAATAATCTGCGCCTTCTTCGCGCAGTGCGTCTTCCAGCTTAAACGGTACGTCGGCCTGGGCATAGCCCGCTTCTTCCGCGTTGGAGAAGGAGGTCAGTTTTCGGCCACGGACTAGTGGCGTCCCGTCGGGGGCAGTCACGCCGAGCAGAGCGGCGGGCCCGTGGCAGACTGCCGCGACGATCTTACCGGCGTTCCAGGCGGTGGTGACAGCCTGCTTTACGTCCGGGTCGTGGGCAATGTCGACCATCGGGCCGAGGCCGCCGGGGAAGAAAATTGCGTCGTAGTCGTTCACGTCGACATCCGACAATTTGCGGCTGTGGGCCATGCGGCGGATGGCGGCGCTGTTGCGGAAGGCCAGTTGTGCCGGGTCGTTGGCGTCGTAGCCGTCTTCCGGTGGCGTGCCGCCCAAGGGGGAGGCGTATTCGACTGCGATGCCGGCTTCATCGAACACCTCGTAAGGGTGGGCGACTTCAGGGAAGAAATAGCCGGTGGCACGTTTGTTGGGGCCGATTTCGGCTGCATTTGTCAAAATAAACAGGACATGTTTCACGCTCATGATGCTCTCCTTTTGCTCAAGAAATGTGCTACGTACGTGAGCAATATAGGCTGCCTGGGCGGCTTCGAGTAGGCGCCAGTATGCTGACTCAATGTCAAAAAAAGTAATACAATCGCCTAATGGACAATTCTTCCCCCATCCTTGATGAACTGCGCGCCATGGCCATCTTTGCGACAGTGGTGCGCCATGGCAGCTTCGCGGCCGGTGCGCGCGCGCTGGGACTGACGCGGGCAGTGGTGAGCCATCATGTGAAGACCCTGGAAATGAAACTCGGCGTGCCGCTGGCCCAGCGCAGTACGCGCAGCTTCAGCCTGACGCCGGCTGGCGAGGCTTTCCGTGTGCACTGTGAACGGCTGCTGGACGAAGCGCACGACGGCATTCGCGGCATGGAATTGCTGCGCGAAGAGCCGCGCGGCGAGGTACGCATCACATGCTCGCACCATTTCGGCAGCAAGCGCATCTTGCCCGTCTTGCTGGAGTTCCGGCGGCGCTATCCTGCAATTCGCCTGCACGTGGCGATGAACGACGCCAACGTGGATCTGGTGCAGCAGGGGATCGAACTGGCGGTACGCGCGGGGCCGCTGGCTGATTCCAATCTGGTCGCGCGCCGGCTGCTGCGCGAGCCGACCATGTTGTGCGCGTCACCCGCCTATCTGCGCCGCCACCCTGCGCCGGTGTCGATAGAAGGGCTGCAACAGCACCGCTGGGTCATCTATCCGCCCAGCCAGCGTACGCTTACCTTGCAGGGGATGCAGATTTCGTTGCAGGGAGATGTCGTGACCGACAGCGCCGCATCGCGGCTGGCGTTCGTACTGGCGGGCGAAGGCCTGGCGCGGCTGCCGGCCTATGATGCCGCAGCGCTCATCGCTTCCGGAGAACTGGTCCACGTGCTACCCGAGGCCGCTACCGCGCCACTGGAAATCTATCTGGTCCACTCGCAGCGCGTCGGCCCCAGCGCTCGGCTGCTGCGCGACTTCCTGCTGGCGAGCGCCGGAGATGCTTAGTCTGGATTAGTCACGATGTGCGCTTTTTGACCCAATCGTCGAAGTCTGCTTTCGTCTGAAATGTTAAGCGCTTGCCTTCGATTTCATCTTTGAAGAAGTACCAAGGATAGGCCGCGGTGGTAGGTGAATTCTCATCGCCTGCGAGGAATTCGGGACTCTTCCATTTCTGGCAAGGTGTTTCGCGCGGCGGCCACTCCATCGGGGCACGTTACTGCCTGCAATGCCATACCGCGTCGCCGCTGCAGCTTGTCCCGCCCGCCTTGGCGTGGATTTTCGTCGCCATCTCATTGAGCTTCTCCTGCGGCCCTTCTGATTTCTTCGCCTCCGCCCGCTGCACGGTTCGTAGCAAGCTGGACGGATGGTAAACAGGCGGAGCATGGACGGCCGCCCGTTGAATGAGATATGGCTTTGGGAAAGTGGGGATGCGAGGCTGGACAGGGCGCGGCATTCGCTCCTCCATAAGCGACGCAGCGACAAGCGGAGTGTAGGCGCTGCTCAATCAGCTTAATGAACGGAAGAGAGAATAAACTCTCGAATTGTCACCCGGCATAGAGGTCTCTGGTGCCC
>NZ_JBFRDW010000246.1:0-7894 GCF_052113985.1 Pseudoduganella sp. RAF53_2
GGTGCGGGGCAAGACCATCGGCTCGGACGCTACGTGGACGCTGGGACCGACACCGCATTACAAGCCGGTGAATGGTGCGCCTATTCAAGCCGCGAGCTGGAATTTCAACGCTCCCGATACCCCTCCCTCGCATTATCGGTTGCCTACCCGCGAGGTGCCGGCCGTGAGCATGCAGCGCAACCCGCGCGGGCTGCTGGTGGATTTCGGCCGTGAGACCACCGGCTTCGTCAAACTGAAAAACCTCCAGGGCACCGGCAAGGTCGTGCTGTACTACGGCGAATCCCTGGAGGAAGCGCAGGCTACTGACGCCTGTGAAACGTTGGATCGCTATAGCGTGCACAGTGCCGGCGATTTCACCGCCACCAATTCCCGCGCCATGCGTTACGTGAACATCCAGCTCGACGAAGGCATGAGCGTGGACGACGTGTCGTTGATGTATGAATATCTGCCGCTCACGCAGCGCGGCAGCTTCCGCAGTTCGGATGAGGAGTTGAACCGGATCTGGGACGTGTCGCTGCGTTCGCTGCAGCTGAATACCCGCGAATTCTTCATCGATGGCGTCAAGCGCGATCATTGGTTGTGGTCCGGCGATGCGCTGCAGGCCTACCTGATGAACTACTACTCGTTCTTCGATGGCGATGCCGTCAAGCGCACCGCCTGGGCGTTGCGCGGCGCCGATCCGGTGGACATGCACATCAACACCATCCTCGATTATTCGYTGTACTGGTTCATCGGCATCCAGGACTACTACCGCTACACCGGCGATGAGGCTTTCGTGCGCAGCATCTATCCGCGCATGGTGTCGCTGATGGATTTCGTGCTGGCGCGCCGCAACGCCGATGGCATGCTGGAAGGCCTGCCGGGTGACTGGGTGTTCGTTGACTGGGCCAAGATGCCGACCGATGGCGAGCTGACCGTGATTCAGTTGCTGTTCGCGCGCAGCCTGGAAGCAATGGCCGACAGCGCGACACTGGTGCATGATGAGCCGCACGCGCTGCGTTACCGTCAATTGGCGCAGGAATTGAAGGCCAGGATCATGCAAACCTTTTGGGACCCGCAGCGCCAGGCCTTCATCCATCGCCGCAAAGACGGCAAACTGGACACGCTGGTGACCCGCCATCCGAACATGTTTGCGCTGCTGTTCGGCTATCTCGATCCGGCGCAACGGGAGGCGGTCAAACGTAGCGTGCTGCTGAACGGCCAGATCCCCGAGATCACCACGCCGTATATGCGGTTTTATGAATTAGCGGCGCTGGCCGAAAGCGGACAGCAGGCCTACGTTACCGGCCAGATCAAGGACTACTGGGGCGGCATGCTGCGCGCGGGCGCCACCTGCTTCTGGGAACAGTATGATCCCAAGCAGCAGGGAGTGGAACGGTATGCCATGTATGGCAAAGCCTTCGGCATGAGTTTATGTCATGCCTGGGGTGCCAGCCCGCTGTATCTGTTGGGCCGATACTACCTGGGCGTGCAGCCTACGCAGCCCGGTTATGCAAGCTATGTGGTCGAGCCGAATCTCGGCGGCCTTCAATGGATTGAAGGGAAAGTGCCGACGCCGCGTGGCGATATCGCCGTTTCGATGAGCGTGAATGAGATCAAGGTGAGTGCGCCTGGCGGGCAAGGCGTGTTGCGCTTCACTAGCGCGGTGGCTCCACACAGCAGCATGGGCGTGCCGCGACAGATTAGTCCCGGCCACTACGAATTGTCGCTGGAGGCTGGCAAGAGCTACCTGGTGGGCTACGTCCAGCCATCCGCGCAGCTTGGGCGCGATTGATATCGGGCAGCATTGCATCCTCAGTATGCGGCGCGGACGATTGAATATGGCTACTGCTGTTAATCGGTGGAAGGCACCCCTGATCGGCGCATGACGCCAAAGCTGCGCAGCTTCCTGGACTTCGCTATTCAGAAGTTTGGAGTGGACTTGCACGACAGCCGCGGCACTCAGTGTGCGTAACCTAGTTCCTTCAGGTGATAGGGGCGGTTATGCGCAAACCGGTGCACTTGATGTTTGCTGTAGATCGATCTGGTATCGCGTTCCAACCTGATTACTGCGAGGCGGTCAAATGAGTCAAACGCACCGTCGACTGAGAACAGCTGCGGATTCAATCTGTCAACGCAACACACCATCATAATGTGTTGCGCTGCAAATCTTTGTGCTTGAGTACGTATTCAGAATTGTCATCAAGCCGCCGAACTGCAAGATCGATGAACGCTCGTGCCCTCGCTGGCTGCGATGATCGGCTTCCAAAATAGACGAAGTAGCTGGCGTAATCTGGCATGTGGTCAGCAAGAATAGGAATCAGCTGGCCCGAACGGATGAACGGAGCAGCGGTGACGCCTGCAAGCTGACCAATTACTTTGCCAGCCAGAACTGCTTGTAATTCGAATAACTCATCATTACTGTAAATCGCCGGGACCACTGGCTGGTCGACCACCTGATCGCCCAGCCTTATCCGCCAAGGAACCACTTTTCCGGTGCTCGGATGCCGGTACACGCTGCAGCGATGTGAGGCCAGGGCTGTTACAGAATCCGGAATACCGTGTTTCTCGAAATATGAAGGTGCGCCGCAGATGGGCATCTGCACAGGGAACAGACGCCGTGCGATGACACCTTCATGGGGTGATGGTCCCAGGCGGAACCCTACGTCCACCCGATCTTCCACCCAGTTCCCGATTCGGTCTTCCAAGAGTACGTCAGGCTGAATTCCCGGGTACGTGTCGCAAAACTCTTCAACCAGCCGCCAGAGAATGGGTTGGAACGTCGTTCGAGGACCGGTGATTCGAAGGGGGCCAGCAAATTCGTCTTTGGCTGACTTTGCCGTTTGAAGTGCCCGTTGCATCCCTAACAACGATGGTTGGACGTCCTCAAACAGCCGCTGGCCCGCGTCAGTTAGTGACATTACTCGCGTGGTACGGTGAAAGAGGCGGGCGTCCAAATGCGCCTCCAACTGGGCCAATGCCTTACTTGCTGCTTGGGGACTAATTCCCAGCGCCAAGGCCGCCTTGCGAAGGCTACCCAACTCTGCCGCCTTAATAAAAGTTGTGATGGAACGGAGTTCGTTAATTGCCATTTTGGGCTCCCTGCGTGCTCATTATCATCAATTTTATGCTAATTCATCAACCTACCTGTCACTATTCAGATGTCAGAGTGCGGCCTACACTTCTTTTCATCAGATTTCTTATGAGGAGAACCACATGCAACACGTCGTCCTTAATAATGGCCTGCACATGCCGATCATTGGCTAKGGTGTCTTTCAGATCGCCGACGCAAACTTGTGCCAACGTAGCGTTGTCGACGCTATCGAATCCGGGTATCGACTCATCGACACCGCGGCTTCGTACATGAACGAGGAGGCGGTTGGCCAGGGATTGAAATCCAGTGGCATCGCTCGCGAACAGCTGTTTGTCACCAGCAAGCTATGGGTCCAGGAAACCGGTTATGAGCGAACCCAGCAAGCAATCGAGAAGTCCCTGCGCCGCTTGCAACTCGATTACCTCGACCTCTATCTGATTCACCAGCCGTTTGGTGACGTGCATGGCTCCTGGCGCGCAATGGAGGACGCCTATCGTGCCGGTAAATTGCGTGCCATCGGCGTCAGTAATTTCCATCCGGACCGCCTGATGGACATCAAGGTGTTCAACGAGATTGCGCCGGCGGTCAATCAAGTCGAGGTCAATCCGTTTCAGCAGCAGCTGGAAGCAGTTCCGTTCATGGCAGAAATCGGCGTGCAGGCCGAAGCATGGGCGCCCTTCGCTGAAGGCCGCAATGGTCTCTTCGAGAACGAAGTTTTGGTGGAAATCGCAGCGCGGTACGGAAAGTCCGTTGGCCAGGTAGTCCTGCGGTGGCTCGTTCAACGGCGCATCGTCGCACTTGCCAAAACAGTCCGCAAGGAAAGGATGGCGGAGAACATCGCCATCTTCGACTTCGAACTCGATGACACTGACATGGCACGTATCGCGGCACTCGACACCAACACGAGCAGCTTCTTCTCACACCGCGATCCATCTATCGTCAAATGGATGTCCGAGCGCAAGCTCGATATCTGAGGTGCACCATGACCCTCGCCTCGCTGCGCTCGTCTGACCGCCATCAGGGTACGGTGCTGGCCATCATCGTGGTCAGCTACCTCATGATCGTGGTGGACATTTCTATCGTCATCACGGGCCTCCCTCGCATCCAGCACAGTCTGGGTTTTACCTCAGCCCAGTTGTCCTGGGTAACTAATGCCTACACCCTGACCTTTGGTGGCCTGCTGTTGCTGGGCGCTCGAGCGGGCGACATACTGGGTCGCAGGCGGATGTTCATTCTGGGCCTGTCACTCTTCACGCTGGCCTCGGTAGCGATTGGTATCGCTCCTTCCGTGACCTGGCTGCTAACCTCCAGAGCCGTTCAAGGAGCCGGTGCGGCCGTGCTGGCCCCATCGACGTTAGCTCTTCTTTCCACCAATTTTCCCGAGGGCGCCCAACGAACCCGTGCACTGTCTTTGTACGCTGCGGCTGCCGGCGTAGGTGCCACTCTGGGCTTGGTCCTGGGAGGATTTTTCGCTGACCTCGTCTCCTGGCGTGCGGGCTTTTTCATCAATCTGCCCATCGGCGCCTGCCTCATCGTTGCGGCACGCCGCCACATCAGCGAGACACAGAAGCAAGCAGGAAAGTTCGACCTGAGCGGCGCCATCAGCTCCACCCTGGGCATGGCCGCACTCGTCTATAGCTTTGTCCGGGCCGCGGATTCCGGCTGGGGTGACCACCTCGTGCGGGTAGCGTTGGCTGTCGGTGTGTTGATGATCGTTGCCTTCGTATTCATCGAACGGAACGTCAGCCAGCCCATTCTGCCTCTGCGCCTGTTGACTAGCCGGGAGCGGACAGGGGCATATCTCGCCCGCATGCTGTTTCTTGGCGGCGCCGTGGGATTCTGGTTTTTCTCGACTCAATTCCTACAGGGAGTGCTTCACTTCCGTCCGATTCAAGCCGGGTTGGCGTTTCTACCTGTCACACTCCCGAATTTTGCGTCTGCGATGGCGATACCGAAACTGGCCCGCCGTTACGGCAATGAAGTTCTGCTAGTTGCAGGATTTACTATTGGCTTGCTTGGATTCGTGTGGCTCGGTCAGGCCGATGCCGAGTCTAGCTACTGGACCAGTGTCGCACTGCCCATGTTATTGATTGGACTCGGACAAGGTCTTTTGCTGGCTCCTCTGACTGCTGCTGGCGTGTCTGGTGTCGCTCAAAAGGATGCCGGAGCAGCGTCAGGATTGGTGAACGTGGCGCACCAGCTTGGCGGAGCACTGGGGCTTGCGCTGCTTGTGTTTGTCTTTGCAAACGCAGCACCCACACAAGCGCAGGATGCCCCCGCTCTCGCGCATCGTATTTCAGCGGTTATGGATGTCGGCGCGTTGCTCCTTGGCTTAGGGCTGCTCGTTTCCTGGTTCCTGATTGTCGTGCCGCAGCGAGAGCGGCAGGCACAACAGCAAAAGGCGCTCTCATGAAATCACTTTCCCTTTGCATCGCGCTGTCCGGAGTGGCGGTGGCTGCTGAAGCACAATCCATTGCTTCCGCGGCTGCGCCGGTGATTGAAGTACGTTCGACATCAACCCAACCCGTCGCCACAGGAGGCCCGAACAACTTTACGGGTATCGCTCGTATCAGCTCACCGTTCCAGGCAGCCCCACCGGGCAAGGCCGGCGGCGCCACAGTAAGCTTCGAGCCAAGCGCCAGGACTGCCTGGCACAGTCATCCACTGGGGCAAACACTGATCGTCACAGCAGGCGAGGGCTTAGTCCAGCAAAAGGGACAGGCAGCCAGGATTATCCGAACCGGTGATGTCGTGAGCATTCCCGCGAATGTATTTCACTGGCATGGCGCGGGCCCCAATGGGCTGATGACTCACATAGCTATCGCGGAGAAGGAGGGCGGCGTCGCGGTCACTTGGCAGAACAAAGTGACCGATGAAGAATACCTTTCAGCCGTGCGCAGTACCGATCTGACGCCGGCGATAGCAGTCCAGCCTCGAACGCTCCCTGCGTCCGACACGCTGTCGGCGCGACAGCGCACTATTCCGATAATCGCTGCGTTCGAGGCGAGCAGCAATATGCCCAAACTCAACGCCGTCCTGAATCAAGGCCTTGATGCAGGATTGAGCATCAACGAAGCCAAGGAAATCCTGGTTCAGTTATATGCCTACACAGGTTTTCCAAGAAGTCTCAACGCACTTGGCGAACTGTTGAAGGTGGTGGAGTTGCGTAAGCAGCGCGATGTCGCGGACACACAGGGCCGTGAGCCTGGCCGGCCGGTTGCCACAGGCGCCGATCTGATAGCGGTCGGTAAGGCGAACCAGACGGAGATTTCCGGCGGGCCTGTAAAAGGCGCTGTGTTCGACTTCGCACCCGCTATCAACCAGTTCCTGCAGGCTCACCTGTTCGGCGATATCTTCGAGCGCGACAACCTCGACTGGCAGAGCCGGGAGCTGGCGACCGTCGGTGCACTGGCAGCAACACCAGGCGCCGAGGCGCAGTTGCGGTCCCACATGAGAGCAAGCCTGCGCGTGGGGTTGACCGCCGCTCAATTGCGTCAGCTTTCGCGGGCTCTGGCCGACGAAGTCAGCCCTGAGGTTGGGGCCCGTGCGCACGAAGCACTCACCGAGGCCCTGGCCGCTGCATCGAAAGGATAAACATGAACATCAATCGAATCCTGATGGCGGCTGCCGCCGCCATGACAACTCTTGTCGCTGGGTGCGCGACCAAGTCAAATGGTGCCGGTAACGTCGCCATTGGTGCTATAACGATTCAATCCCAAGGGAGCTTTGCAATCGGTGGCACGGTATTAAAGACACCGGGTAGCTTCGATAACAATAATCCGACGTCTGCGGGACAGAGCTTCCATGGCGACCACCTTTACGCCTTCTACCAAGTGCCTTTGAATCCGCGGCCTTTGCCCATCGTCATGCTGCACGGGGCATTTCAGTCAGCGCGCAGCTGGGAAACAACGTCGGATGGCCGTGAGGGCTTCCAGACCTTGTTCTTACGTCGCGGCTTCCCGGTCTATTTAGTCGACCAGCCGCGCCGAGGGCGCGCGGGGAATAGCACGGTTGCAGCATCTGTCGCTCCTACGCCGAACGATCAGCTTTTCTTTGACCAGTTCCGAATTGGTAAATGGCCGACATACTTCGAGAACGTGCAGTTCGACCACACGCCGGAGACTCTCAACCAATTCTTCCGCTCCGTCACGCCCAGTACCGGCCCCTACGACGCTGGTGTGATTTCAGACGCGATGGCAGCTTTGCTGAAGAAAACCGGCCCCGCAATTCTCTTTACACACTCGCAGGGCGGAGGCCCTGGCTGGYTGACGGCCGTCAAGACGCAGAACGTTAAAGCTATCGTTGCATTTGAGCCTGGTAGCGGATTCATCTTCCCGCAGGGAGAGCTTCCCCCTGCGATGCCCAGTGCGGCAGGGACGCTCGCGCCTGAAGTTGTTTCGGCCGAAGACTTCGATAAGCTGACGAGAATCCCTATCGTCATCTACTACGGCGACAATTTCCCATCGGAGCCGACCACCGAACGAGGCCAGGACAACTGGCGCGTGCGGCTTGCGATGGCGCGAATGTGGGTCGACGCACTCAATAAACACGGGGGCGATGCCAGGCTGGTGCACCTACCTGAGGTGGGCATCCGCGGAAACACGCACTTCATCATGTCCGACCTGAACAACGTGCAGATCGCCGGCCTGGTGTCCACTTTCCTCAATCAAAAGAAGCTCGATTGAGCCTTTATGCTTGGTCGCGTTCCCGCATCCAAGTCTCATCAGACCGACATCCATATGACCCATAACGCCTTCGACGCCAGGCGCCGCGATTTCCTCGGGGCCTCCGCACTCGCCATTTCCGCAATTACCTTTGGAG
>NZ_JBFRDW010000247.1:0-7885 GCF_052113985.1 Pseudoduganella sp. RAF53_2
GCCCCAGTTCCCTGGGCCAGTTCTCGGCCACATCCTTCAGGTACTGGTAAGCGATATCGTCTTCCTTGCGGGTCAGCGCCAGCTTGCCGCCAACGTAGTAGCGCGCCGTCATGTCCAGCTTCAGGTCGCGCTTCATCGGTCCGTATGCGCGGGGATTGCCGAAACGGGAAATGGCGTTGTTGTCCCACAGGACGCCGTAATTCTTGTCCGAGATCACGAAGGGCACGGCGACATCCATATTGTGCTGGGCCAGCAGCACGTCTTCGCCGTTCAGGTTCATCTGGGCGTTCTGGTGCTGGCCCAGGCCGTAGAAGGCGTCCTTCGTGCCGTGATTGAAGCCTTCCGTGATCGTCACGAAGGGTTTGCCCTGGACGTCGATTGGCCTCATCGATTCCGACGCCTGGCTGAGGAACGGTGTGCCGCCGGCGTCCGAGAACTGCACGCTTCCCGTCGCCAGGGAAACCGCTGCGGCGATCTTGTTGGCCTTGAGCGTGACAGTGTCGCCGCTGCGGTTGACCGTAAAGGCACAGGTGCATGGTTTGGCGATGGTCATCAGCGATGGTGTCAACGCCTTGCCGCTGGCGTCCAGTTTGAGCACGTGGATGATGTTATCGTCCATCAGTTCCAGGCGAACCTCCTTTGCCGCGCCGGTGTCAGGCTTGACGACGATGCCATTGGCCGTTTGCTCGAAGGTGCCTGCAAAGGCATTGCCGCTGGCGGCCAGGGCGATCACCACGCCCGCAGCCTGCATCGCTTGAAAACGCATTGTCTCTCCTTTTTTCCCCTGGGGTCAGGGTTTGCTTAATAAGTGCCCAGCCGGACTTTCAGCACGACAGGCCTGGCTGGCAGGTTCAGGCCGTAGTCGGTCTGGTCGCCGTTCCAGTTGCGCTCCATGACCCATTTGCCCGACGCATCGAAACTGCCCTCTTCCACCCGGGCGTACATGCTGCTCTTCCCTTCGTTGGGGCCGGAACCACTGATCTTTACGCGCGCATGCTGGCCGGCGATAATGAATTCGCTGTCCCCGATCTGCGCAATGGCAGCGCCGCCGTTGGGCGCATCCGTACCGGGCGGCAGGTCCTTCATGTCCGGCCAGAAGTGCTTCTCGCCCATCTGCCATTCGCGGAAGGAAACCGTGGCCTTCCAGCCCTTCATTTCGATAGTTTGCGGCGTACGCTCTTCGCTTTCTGACACGCCGTAGGTACGGCCCTCGAACGCCCACTTCGCCCACTGCCGCTGCATCGGCGCAAACACCTTGTAGACCGCGGCGAATGGCGCCACCATGGCCTTGTCCTTCAGCTTCGAGYCGAGCGGGAAATTGCTGTAGTCCGCATAGTCCAGACCAAATGGTGAATAGCCCAGCGCACCACGGCCGATGATCAGCCAGGCGTAACGCGCATAGCCTTCAGCATTGCCGATCTCCGGCACCATTAGCGGATTGTCGGCGCGCTGGAACTTGTCCAGCGTTGCAGTGACCTTGGCCCACTCCGGCGAGTAGATATCCGGTGCGGCGAATTCGATGTGCGGCGCGGCGGCCTTGTAGATGTCGATCACGTCGAAAGTCGGGCCGCCGCTGCCGAAATTGTTCTTCCACGGCGCCATTGGCTCCAGCGGATCGCGCAGCGCATTGTTGACGTACATCGGCAAGTCGTACACGGCGCGGCCCGCCTTGGCGATTTCCTCGATATAGCTGGCAATGGCCCAGGCGTGGAAGTATTCCTCCGCATACGGACCATAGACTTCGGACCAGCTGCCGGAAGCCGCGCCGGGCACCGGCGGCTGCTTGTGCGCCAGAACGGATGCAGGCACCGGCTGCGCAAACGCCGCCTGCGCGCGGGCGCCGTAATCGCGCACCAGACCGTAAGTCCCGACCTCGTTCTCGACCTGCACCATGATCACGGTACGGTCTCTTTCATCGATCTGCCTGATATGCTTCATCAACTCGACGAAGGCCTTGCGATCCGCTTTCAACGTCTCTTCGCCGAACGGCGACAGGCAGTAGAAGACCTTGCCGTCCTTGTCCAGCATGCGCGGGAAGCGCTGGTTATTGAACTTCACCCATTCCGGCGAATAGCTGGCGTTGGTGTTCTTCCAGGTGCCGAACCACAACAGCACAAGGCGCACCTTGTTCTGGCGCGCCTCTTTGACCAGGGTATCGACAAAGCTGAAATCGAAATGGCCTTCGGTGGGCTCGACCTGCTCCCACGCGACGGGCACTTCGACCGTATTGGCTCCTGCATCCCTGATGGCGGCCCACAGCGGCTTCAACGCCGCCGGGTAGTTGCTGGAATTGTGTGCCTGCCCGCCCAGCATCAGGAAAGGCGCGCCATCGACCATCAGGGCGTGGCGGCCATCCTTCGATACCAGGCGCGGTATCTCGGCAGCCAGGCCGCTCGCGGCCAGGCTTGCCATGCACAGAAAGACCAGGGTACGTTTGAAGGATCGCTTCATGCACCCCACTCCTTAGAACGAATAACGCATCTTCACGGCGTAGCGCGGACCGGAAGCGAACCACGCACGGCCCATCAAGCCGGTGTGCTGCTGCATCAGCTGACGGTATGTGGAATCGGTCAGATTGGTGCCTTCGAAGCCCAGGGACAGACGCTCGTTCACCTGATAGAACACGGATGCATCCAGCGTACCGTAGGAGTCCGCCCAGGTTGGCAGCGCCCAGCGTACTGTGTGCTGGCCGAAGGTCGGGCTGGCCGGATTGGTATCGGTCGCGTCGCCGCCGTTGGTGCCGTTCACGTTCACAGCCTGCAGATTTTTCGAGCGCCAGCTGTAGGCCATGCGTGCCGACCATGGGCCTTTGTCGTACAACAGCGCCAGGTTGTAAGCATTCTTGGACAGCAGCGGCAGCGGCAGACCGTCGAAGGTCTGGCCATTGGTGTCGCAGCCGTTCATATTGGTGTTGGCATTGGCCGTCTGGCTGGAACCGTTGCAATAGGCCGAGAACACAGGGCTGTACAGCTTTTGCTTGCTGTCGACGTAGGTGTAGTTCGCCTGGAAGCCGATGCCGGAGAACCAGCCGGGAGGCGGTCGAAATACTGCTGGTAGGCGATCTCGATACCGCGTGCATGGCCCTTGGCGCCATTGACAGGACCTGCCACCGAGAAGTTCTGCGGGTTGCCGTTCACGTCCGGAATCTGGAAATTGTAGATCTGGTTGATGATCACATCGCGCAGCTGCTTGTTAAACAGCGCCACCGTCACCGAACCAGCCTTCGCGAAATACCATTCAGCCGTTACGTCAGTCTGGTTGGACTTGATTGGCTTCAGATTCGGATTACCCTGCCCGTCGCCAGACTGGTTCACGCTGTTGATATGGGTCGTGGTGCCGGTATTGGTGATGTCCGCAGTCTGCGACAGCGTGGTGTAGGCCTGCAACTGCGAGAAGTCCGGACGCGACATGGCGCCGGAGAAGCCGAACCGGAACTGCAGGTCATCGCGCACTTTCATGCGCAGGTTCAAGCTTGGCAGCACATTGTGGTAGCTGTTCTCGAAGTCCTGCGGGGCCTTGAACGCCGGGATATTCGCAAACGTCTGACCGGTCACCGAATTACCCGATGGGACATTGATGCTCGGCGTGAAGACGGTATAGCCGTGCGCCGTCATGTCGGTCTTCACATAACGCACACCGAGGTTACCGTCGATCGGGAAGCGCAGATTGTCGAAGCCGAAGCGCACCTGCGTGTAGAACGCCTTGGTCTTCTCGCTCTGGTCATTGGTACCGGCCGGATCGGTGCCGAACGTAGCAGGAGTCCATGGCGCGCAGCCGGACGAATCGCCGCCGTGGGCCTCAGCGCAGAGGATGTCGTGATACTTGTGCAGGGCCGCGTAGCTGCTGGGGTAGCCGGTTGCAAGCGCCACGTTCGGGAACACCAGCGTCGGCACCTGCGTGTTGTTGTTGAAGAAGTTGTTGAACGTGTGGAGTTCGGTGTTGTTGGCGAAGCGCGGATCACCCAGCGACGCCAGCTTGCTGATGTCCCAGCCCAGCTGCCAGGTCTGCGAAATCGGCGACCAGTTGTAGCTTGGGTTGGAATTCATCGTTACCGAATCCTTGTCGGTCAGACGCACGCCGAAACGGATGTCGCGCAGGAAGGGATGATCCTCGAAGTCGTAGATCGCATCGCCTTTCCATGCCTTGCCGGTAGCCTTGGAGCGGTCCATATGCTCCATGGTGAAGGCCCAGTAGTAGTTCTTCGGATCGGCCAGGAAGGCAGTATCCGCCTGGTCGAAAATCAGGCGCGGAACGTCGCCGCTCAGGTCGACCTTCTCCTTCGCCATCTGCACGCCGGTGGCTACTGTGGAGTCGAAGCTGTTGGTCTTGGCCTTGATGTACTGAAGGTCGGACTTCAGCGTCCAGCGGTCGGCCGGACGCCAGGTGATATTCCAGCCGATATCGGTGGTGTCTGATTTGCGGTTGGCGGTACGGGTATCGCCGCCGAAGTTGATGCCGCCGTCGGCCGGGTCGGTCAGGGTGCCCGTCAGCAGATTGCCGTTCGGGCCATAGGTCGCGTCGGAACTGACCTTGATGTTGTAGGGGCTGGCCTGCGAGAAAATGGCGCGCTCATCCCACTGCATTTCATACTTCGACTTGAAGAAGGTCAGGTGCGATTTGAGGGTGGAGTCCTTCTGCCATTGCAGGGCGCCGTAGTAGCCCTGGCGCTTGCGGTCGAAGTCCAGCGTACGCCATTGCGAGCCTTTCGGCACCCACACGGTCTTGCCTGCGACAACGTCGTCACGCGGGTAGTAAGGCTCGACCTGGAAGGCGTCGGTGCGCACCTGGCTGCGCGAGTAAGCGAGATCGATCATCGCGCCAATTTCGCCGACTGGCGTCTTCCAGCGGTTGGATGCCATCACCGAACCGCCGGGCGAGTTCTTGCCACCCAGCGCATTGTGAGTGGAATCCAGGCTGAACGCCACTTTCGAACCCTTGAAGTCGAATGGCAGCGCGGTACGCAGGTTGACCAGGCCACCCACTGCGCCTTCGATCTGTTCTGCGGAAGGATTTTTGTACACGTCCACGCCGGCCATCAGCTCAGGCGGAACGTCTTCGAAATTCAGCGAACGGCCACCGTTGGCGGAGAAGGAATCGCGGCCATTCAGTTCGGAGCGCACATAGGTCAGGCCGCGCACCGTTACGCCGGAGCCTTCGACCGAGTAGTGTTCCGGATCGCCTTTGGCCATGGTGCGGTCGATCGACACGCCGACCACACGCTGCAGCACTTCCGTCACGGAGCGGTCCGGCAGCTTGCCGATATCGTCCGCCACGATAGAGTCCACGATTTCGTCGGAATTGCGTTTGATGTTTTGCGCGGACTGCAGTGCGGCGCGCTGGCCGGTGACCACAATCACCGAGGCATCAGCCGGCGTGGCGGATGGCGCGGCCACTGCTGCCGGTGCGGGTACGGGCATTGGGTTGGCGGCCGGAGCCGGATTGCTGTCCTGGGCGCTGGCAGCCTGCGCTGCCATAAAAGCAATCTGGGCCACGGCCAATGCGATTGCGGTCTTCTTGAACGGATACGGGCTCACTCTCTTGTCTCCTCGCTGTCGTTGATTGCGTGTTGCATCACGCTATGCTGCTAGTTTGCTTGGCACATTTCGTTATCGCAATTATGAAAATCACCAAGTGCGAAAACGTTTTCAAAGAATTGCTAAAAAGAACCGCTTGAAGCGGTCGTTGCTGCTTAGTTCCTGCTTAGTTGGCGCTGTCCTGCGGATGGCCGTAAACGATGCCCCGGCCGGCCGTGCTCATGTAGACCCAGCCGTATCGATTCATGTCGCCGACAATGAACTGGCCATCGCCGGGGCCGCCGTACTGATGGGCGTCGTCATTGATGCGGGTCCAGCTCGCACCGCCATCAAGCGAGCGGTGCACACCACGCACGCCGCCGACGCTGCCCCAGATRTAGATCGCCGGATAGCTGGCGCCGGGCGCCGCTTTGCCGAAACCGACCGCCGCGCAGAATTRCACATTGAGGAGTGGCGCAAATGACACACCCGCGTCCACCGAATGCGCCAGGCCGCCGTCGTGCAGAGGCAACCACAAATCCCCCGCCCTGCCCGGCACTGCGCGCAGCACGCCGGATGCGCTGGCTGAAAGCGCTGCTCTGGGCTCAAATTTGACACCGCCGTCGGTACTCGCCAATAGTGTGCCGTTGTTGTATGCGTAAAACAGTTGCGGATTTTCCGCGTCCGCAACGGGCCGCAAATTGGAAGTGCGCAGGCCGCGCACTTCAGTCCAGGTGGCGCCGGAGTCGGCCGAACGGTAGGTCAACGCGCTGCCACGTGGACTGTGCAGAATCACTTTGCCGTCCGCCGACAGGGCGACCTGCCCCTGCTGTCCCTTGAGTGAAGCTGTCGTGCTCCAGCGCGCGCCGCCGTCCGCGGTGAGATACATGGCCGAACCAACGCGCACCATGGCGGCGGGTTGGCGGCCCGCGACTGCCAGACCAAACGTGGTGCCCATTTCCGGCTGGTGAATGGGCGCATACTGCGCAGGATCGGCATGCAGGAAGCCGTCGTAGTCACCGATCGCCGACACCAGCGGCCTGCCCGGCGCGCTGACGGCATTCAGGGGCACGGTTTCCTCAAGCCCGCGCACATGGAAGGCCCACACCGCCGGCGTCGCATCGATATCCGCCGTATGGAAGATGCCATTGCCGGAAGTGACCCAGGCCGCTTTGGGATCGAACGGGTCGAACTCCACCACGCTGGCCCAGTGAATTGCGTGCCCTTTCAGCCACGAGACGCCGGACAAGTCCTTGGCAAAGCCACGCGCAATCACATCGCTCCAGCTGGCGCCACTATCCGTCGAGACAAAGATACGATCTCCTTTGGCATCACACTGCGGCAGATAGGTGCTGATGGTGGAAGCCACCAGGCGCTGCGGACGGCTGGGATCGACGCTGATACCGCTGAACGGTGCGGTGACGCCAGCGGGCGTGACCTCCTTCCAGCTGCCATCGGCGATGGCGTATTGCCAGATCTGTCCCCGATCCATCGGTTCCGGCTGTTTGTTATTGGGGTGCGGACCGGCGCCGTTGGCATAAGTGATGTAGAGCTTTCCCTGGCCGTCCAGCGCCGCCCGTTGCGGCATCAGAGCGGACGGTGCGCCAGCCACGGGGGCAAACGTGGCGCCGCCATCATCGCTGCGGTAGAAGCTGGGACCCAGCGCGCCGTAGCGCGACACACCGACATACAAACGCTGGGCGAGGCCATGCACTATGCTCGCAGGGTCCGGAATGACGAAACTGATGCCCGCGCCATTGGGCGTTGTGCTGACATCCAGGCCAGGCATATGGCGCCAGCTGGCGCCTGCGTCGCTGCTGCGGAACAGGCCATTCCAGCGCGTTCCCACGTACAGAACATTGCCGTTGCCGGGATCGACTGCCAGCCGTTCGCCGTTATTGCGGCCCATGCCGTTACCATGGGTCTTGAACAGATTCGTTACCTCGGTGATGGCGAAAGTCTTGCCGTAATCCTTCGAACGCAGGATCGCCGTGCGCCCGCCATTCAGGTAGCTGATACCGGCCAGCAGATAGACCTTGCCGGCATCATGTGGATCAATCGCGAGCGAGTCGACGCCGAGCAGGCCTGTGTCGGCATCCGACAGCCAATCGAGCAAGGGCACCCAGCGCGATGCGGTCTTGTCCCAGCGGTAAGCGCCGCCCACATCGGTGCGCGCATACACCACGCCTGCCTCGCTATGGCTGGGAATGATGGCCGAGACAAAGCCGCCGCCGCCAATGGCGACGCTGTCCCAGACATAGGGCTCGGCGGAGGCGGCACAAGCCGCCAGCGCTGCTGCCAGCGCGGTCAGATATCGCACCAGTTTCATGCTTAGTTCGCCAGCAGCTTGCTCAGTTCCGGCGCCATGGCCC
>NZ_JBFRDW010000248.1:0-7882 GCF_052113985.1 Pseudoduganella sp. RAF53_2
GTGCTGGCCAATGTGATGATGCCCCTGCTGGTGACGGGCTCGCCGAAAGCCGCCGCCGAGCAGCGTGCCCGCGCCGCCCTCGATAAAGTGGGACTGGGCGAGCGCGCCGATGCCGATCCGCTGGCCTTGTCCGGCGGCGAACAGCAGCGCGTCTCGATCGCGCGCGCCATCGTGAACCGTCCGCAAATCATCCTGGCCGACGAGCCCACCGCCAATCTCGACCGCGCCAGCGCCAACAAGGTGCTGGACGCTCTGCGCGCCTTCCACTCGGTCGGCGTGACTTGCCTGATTTCCACCCACGACGAGCAGGTGCTGGACAGCGCCGCGCGTGTGATTCATCTGGAACGCGGCGAACTGATGAAGGAGGCCGCATGAGCGCCTTCTTCCGCCAGCACGCCTTCGCGCTCGGCGGCGCCCTAGTGCACCTGCGCCGCGCGCCGGGCTCTTTCCTGTTCAATATCCTGGTGGTGGCAATCGCCCTGGCTCTGCCCTTCATGGGCGTGACCCTGCTGGAAAACGTGCGCCCCATGTCCGAGCAAATGGCGGTCGAGCCCGAGCTCAGCGTGTTCATGAAGCAGGACACGCCGCGCGAGCAGTCAGCCGGCATTGCGGGCAATCTGCGTGCGATCAGCAAGGACGCCAGGATCGTCTTCGTGCCGCGTGAAAAAGCGCTGGAACAGCTGCATGCGAAGAGCGGGCTGTCCGACGTGCTCAACACACTGGGTGAAAACCCGCTGCCGGACAGCTACATCGTCAAGCTCAACGCCTACAAGAGCGCGGCCGAAAGCGCCCAGATCGATGCCATCGCCGACCAGATGCGCGCTCTGCCGGGTGTGGAATCGGTGCAGGTCGACTCCGCCTGGGTCAAGCGTCTGGCCGCCCTGCTGGGCATCCTGCGTCTGGCCCTGCTGCTGCTGGCTGCAACCCTGGGCACGGTGGTGATTGCGGTGGTATTCAACACGATTCGCCTGCAAGTGCTGACCCAGCGTGAAGAGATTCTGGTGTCCAAACTGATCGGCGCGACCGACAGCTTCATCCACCGCCCCTTCTATTACACGGGTGCTCTGCTCGGCCTGTGCGCGGGCGGGGTGGCGCTGGGGGCAGTGGCGCTGGCCCTGCGCCCGCTGAATACGGCAATTGCTGAATTTGCAAGGTTGTATGCCAGCGAATTCCAGCTGGTCCCGCTCGATCCCGTGTCCATGACCGCCCTGCTGGCCCTGTCAGCGATGCTGGGCCTGGTTGGCGCCTCGCTGTCCGTGCAGCGCCATTTGTCCCGCCTGAATTAAGTCCCTGCCGGGAGCGCGCGCCGCTCCCGGTGTCACAAGTGCGTTCTCGCACAGAGCCCATCCCCTTCCAGGTCTATCCTGCCTTTTATGGAGGAGCCTTTCCTCATAGCAGTATTGCTATCGCAATCATAGATTTTCCATGATTGGCACTCATCGAAGGAGAGTGCTAATATATGTTCAACCAGCAAGGCTTCAATTAAGTAAGAGTTAAGTTCCATGAGGCATGCTGTGACTATGAAAGATTCCCTTCGAAGCGAGGATAGAACTATGACCACGATGTCCGTACAAAACGCGTTGGTTCCACTTGGCAACATTGACGCCTATATTTCGGCAGTCAATCGCCTGCCTATGCTCTCGCACGAGGAAGAAGTACAACTGGGCCGTGACCTGAAGAACAAGAATGATCTGAAGGCTGCGGAGAAGCTCGTTATGTCTCACCTGCGACTGGTGGTGTCGATCGCGCGCGGTTACCTGGGCTATGGCCTGYCGCACGCCGACCTCATCCAGGAAGGCAATATCGGGCTGATGAAAGCCGTCAAACGCTTCGATCCGGACCAGGGTGTGCGCCTCGTGTCCTACGCCATGCACTGGATCAAGGCGGAGATGCATGAATACATTCTGAAGAACTGGCGCCTGGTGAAAGTGGCTACCACCAAAGCCCAGCGCAAGCTGTTCTTCAACCTGCGCAGCCACAAGCAAGGCCTGGACGCCATGTCGCCCGACCAGATCGACCAGCTGGCGAAAGCCCTGGACGTGAAGCGCGAAGACGTGATTGAAATGGAAACCCGCCTGAGCGGCCGCGATATTGCCCTGGAATCGCCAAGCGACGAGGAAGACGACAAGTTCTCCCCGATCGCCTACCTGTCTTCCGACAATACCGAGCCAACCAAGGTGCTGGAAGCCGAACAGGTGACCCGTCTGCAATCCGAGGGTCTGGAAACTGCCCTGTCCAAGCTGGACGCCCGCTCTCGCCGTATCGTGGAAGCGCGCTGGCTGGCCAACGACGACGGTTCGGGCGCCACCCTGCATACGCTGGCGGAAGAGTTCGGCGTGTCGGCCGAGCGTATCCGCCAGATCGAAGCGGCCGCGCTGAAGAAGATGAAGACTGCCCTGGCGGCCTACATCTAAGTTTTCGCTGATTTCCGGAAGGCGCCGTGCCGTAAGGCCCGGCGCTTTTTTTATTTTCTAAACAATATTGAACGCGGGTTACTATTTCGACTTACTAACTGTCGATATTTTTTACACCATGGTTTTCCAGAAATTTATAAGTCCTTGATGCAACACGCATTTCTCCGATGGCATGGCACTTGCTTGATGTAAAGCGAAGTCAATCACCCGGAGAAATACCATGATCAAACAAACCGCTCTCGCACTGGTCTGCGCCGCAGCCACCGGACTTGCGTCCGCAGCCCCACTTCTGCTGACCGATAATCTGTCAATTGCTGCTCACTGGAATAACGACAACGCGAACCCAGCCATGCGCGCCGCTGACCTGAACGGTTTGTCCACCCTCCAGGTCGACGCCGGCATCAATGGCGGCACGTTCGACTTCCTGTTCCCCCAGCCGGGCGGCAACCAGGATGGCACCCTGTACTATTTCTACCTGGACGGCACCCTGCTGACCCAGTCCAACGCTGCGGCGCCTGCTGGCTACACCAATTGGTACGACGACGTGGTGTTTACCGGCGGCGTGCACACCCTGGCGCTGAAAGTGACCACCCCAAACAAAAACGGCGGCAATTTCTCCATCCTGACCGACCTGCAAACCCCGGCTGCACCGCAAGGTCCGGGCGCAGGCGGTGGTGGCGCACCATCCCAGGAAGTGCCAGAGCCAGCTTCCCTGGCCCTGCTGGGCGCCGGCCTGCTTGGCCTGAGCGGTCTGCGCCGCCGCAAAGCATAACCACAACAAAAACAACAAAAACTGGCGCCCCTCCGTGGGCGCTTTTTTTTACCCCTACTTTAAGTTCCCTTATGCAATATCGAGTAACTGTCGGAAATCTTTACACCCGGGTCTGACTCATCAGTGCGCCGGCCTGGGTGGCACTTTGCTAAGATGAAAGCATGCCTTCAGGGAGGACATCATGAAACTGAGAGTCATTGGCACCTGCTTTGCGGGTTTATCCCTGGTCATTGCCGCCGCCTGCAGCGCGCCACCGGCCGGCACCGCGTCCCATCCCGCCCCCCGCACCAGCGAGAGTTATGTGCTGACGCAGGGCGAAACCGTCACACTGGCGCCATCCACCACACTCAAGCTCGAACGCATCAACGACAGCCGCTGCAAGACTGGCGCCGTGTGCGTGTGGGCCGGCTACATCAGCTACAGCTTCGTGCTGAACGATAAAAAAGGCAGCAGCAACTTCGTGCTGGCCGACGACATGCCGGGCGCCGCCAAAACCCTCACGCGCAACGGCCTGACCTTTACGCTGCAAGGGCTGGAACCGGCCGAACCGCCGGCTTTGAAAGCTCCGCCGCCAAATTATCGGGTAAGCTTGCGTGTAAATATTGCACAACCGATATAGTTGCCCATGAGCCCACAACGACGCGCCAGCACCCTCGTCTTCTCCATCATCCTTTCGCTGGCGCTCGTTGAGCCCGCCTCTGCCAAAAGCCCTATGGCGACCGGCACCGGCGGCGCCGTCGCGACAATCAGCGAGCAGGCATCGCAGTCCGCGCTGGCCATTCTGAACAAGGGCGGCAATGCGGTGGACGCCGCAGTCGCGGCGGCAGCTACGCTGGGCGTGACCGATCCCTTCAGCTGCGGCGTTGGCGGCGGTGGCTTCATGGTCATCTACCTGGCCAAAGAAAAACGCGTGATTACCATTGACCACCGCGAAGTGGCCCCCGCCTCGTTTGAGCCGACCGCGTTCGTGGACGCCAACGGCAAGCCCATCGATTTCGAAACAGCGGTGGCCAGCGGCATGGCGGTCGGCGTACCGGGCACCGTGCGCGGCTGGCATGAAGCACTGGACCGCTACGGCAGCATGTCCTTCAAGCAGGTGTTGGCGCCGGCAATCAAGGTCGCTTCGGATGGCTTCCGCGTGAATGCCAACTTCAGCCATCTGGTGCAGGGCAACGAGCAGAAATTCAGCTTATACCCTGCCACGGCCGCGCTCTATCTGCGCAACGGCAAGGCTATCCCAGCCGGCACCCTGCTACGCAATCCGGATCTGGCGAAGACTTACCAGCTGCTGTCCACTGGCGGCGTGAAAGCCTTCTATCACGGCAAGCTGGCGCAGGCGATTGTCGACGCGGTGAACGCGCCGCCGGTGGCTGCCGGCGTTTCCGTCCGCTCCGRCAAGATGACGCTGGCCGACCTGTCCAACTACGAAGCCCGGCTGCGCCAGCCTGTGCGCAGCACTTATCGCGGCTACGAACTGTACGGCATGCCCCTGCCCAGCAGCGGCGGCGTGACCATCGCCGAGGCGCTGAACATCCTTGAAGGCTATGAATTCAAGGGCATGCCGCGCGATCAGGCCGAGCACATCTACATGGAAGCGTCGCGCCTCGCCTTCGCCGACCGCAATGCTTATCTGGCCGATCCCGAGTACGTGGAAGCGCCTGTGGCGGGCCTGCTGAACAAGGACTATGCCGCCAGGCGCCGCGGGCTGATCAATCTGCAGCACGCCATGCCGCATGCTGAGGCGGGCGATCCCTATGTCTTCCAGCACGACCCCAGCGTGCCACTGCGCCCAGCCGCCGCGGCGCGCATGCTGCCGGAGAGCGCCCACACCACGCATCTGACCGTATCGGACAAGGACGGCAATATCGTCGCCTACACCTTCACCATCGAATCGTGGGGCGGCAGCGGCATCACCGTGCCGGGCTACGGCTTCCTGCTCAACAACGAAATGACCGACTTCGACTTCACGGGGCCGGCGCCGAACGTACCGGAAGCGGGCAAACGTCCACGCTCCAGCATGGCGCCGACAATCGTCTTCCGCAATGGCAAGCCGGCGTTCACGGTTGGCAGTCCGGGCGGCTCGACCATCATCACCACCGTGCTGCAAACCATCTTCAACTACCTCGACCTCGGCATGCGCATGGACGAGGCGCTCAACGCGCCGCGCATTTCCGAGCGCAACGGCGACAGCACCGACATCGAACCTGGCTTCACCGGCACCGCCCAGGCCCGCGCGCTGGAACGCTTCGGCCAGCGCTGGTCGGCGACACCGGAAGAAATCGGCGCAGCCAACGCCATCGTCTTCAACCAGGATGGCACAGTCACCGCCGTCAGCGAAGCCCACCGTCACGGCGCCGGCGCCGCGCTCGTCCAACACCCCGCCCACTAAAACCTGGGGTCTGACCCCAAGGTGGACATTTTTTGCGTCGCGCTATAGAATGCGAATCATTCTCATTTGCATTCTATAAAAAGGAAGAAAATGYTGCTGCCTGTTCCCGCCTCCCGACTTCGTCCATTTGCTCTTGCCGCCGCGCTGGTTTGCGGAGGCGCTGCCTGGGCTGATGCGCCTGCTGATGAAGCCGCGCCTGAGCCTGTCATGCAAACCGTCGTGGTCAAGGGTGAGGCGGAATCGCCGGACAGCTATACCACCCGCCGCAGCGCCTCTTCCGCCCACCTCGACCTGAGCCTGCGCGAAACGCCGCAATCCGTGTCCGTCGTGACTGCCGCCCGCATCGAAGACTTCCGCCTCGACGCCGTCAACGATGTCCTCGCCAGCACCACCGGCGTCACCGTCGAGCGCGTGGAAACCGACCGCACCTACTACACCGCGCGCGGCTTCGACATCGTCAATTTCCAGTATGACGGCGTCGGCATTCCCTTTGTCTTCGGTAACGTGACCGGCGATCTGGATACCGCCCTCTATGACCGCATCGACATCGTCCGCGGCGCCAATGGCCTGATGTCCGCCACCGGCAATCCCTCCGCCACGGTGAACTTCATCCGTAAGCGCCCGACCGCCGCTTTTCAGGCTTCTGCGAGCGCTACCTTGGGCAGCTGGGGCCAGCATCGCGTGCAAGGCGACATTTCCGGCGCGCTGAATGAAGCCGGCACATTGAACGGACGCGTGGTCGCCTCCTACCAGGAAGGCGACTCTTACCTGGACCGCTTCTCCAACGACCGCAAAGTCTTCTACGGCGTGCTGGAAGCGAAGCTGTCGCGCGACACCACGCTGACCGGCGGCTTCACCAGCCAGGACGCGAAAACGCGCGGCGGCCTGTGGGGCGCGCTGCCGCTCTACTACACCGACGGCTCGCCCACCAATTACGACGTCGGCACCAGCACCGCCACCGACTGGGCACGCAACCGCACGCGGAACAAGCGCAGCTTCCTTGAATTCGAGCATCACTTCGAGAACGGCTGGCGTGCACAGGCCACGCTGTCGCGCGCGACCACCAACACCAACTCCAAACTGTTCTACGTCTATGGCCAGCCCGACCGCGCGACGGAACTGGGCCTGTTCTCCTACCCTTCGCTGTATGACGCATCCAACAAGCAAACGCTGTTCGACGTGTCAGCCACGGGCCAGTTCCAGCTGTTTGGCCGCACGCATGATCTGAGCTTCGGCGGTTCCTGGTCCAAGTCTACGCTGGACGATATCTCGCACTACGGCCAGGGCATCGGCGCGGCGCTGCCGCCGCTGACCACCTGGCAAGGCATCTATCCCGAGCCTACCTTCGACGCCGCCATCGACGGCAGCTCGTATGAAGACAAACGCAAAACCGCTTTCGCCGCCGCACGCTGGGATCTGGCCGATAATCTGAAGCTGCTTACCGGCGTTTCCTTCGCCACCGTGGACAGCTCCGGCCTGTCGTATGGCGTCAGCAAATACCGCTCGGCCACCAAGACCACGCCTTACGTGGGTCTGGTCTACGACATCAACCAGGCCTTGTCGGCCTATGCCAGCTACACCGGCATCTTCAACCCACAAAGCGAAACCGACGCAGCCGGCCAGCCTCTGGCGCCAGTTGAAGGCCGCACCGTGGAAGTGGGCCTGAAAGGCGAATGGTTCGACCGCAAGCTGAACGCTTCCGGTGCACTGTTCAAAACGAAGCAGGACAACACCGCTGAACAGGCAGGCTATGTCGGCCCGAAAGCCTTCTACCGCGGCGTCAACGCGGAATCGAAAGGCGTGGAGTTTGATCTGTCCGGCGAACTGGCGCGCGGCTTGCAGGCTACCGCTGGCTTCACCGTGCTGACGGTGGAAGGCGATGACGGCAAGGCCGTACGCACCTTTATTCCGCGCCGCCTGCTGCGTACTTCGCTGACCTACCAGCTGCCTGCCGTGCCGCAGTTGAAGCTGGGCGCAACCGCGAACTGGCAGGACAAGACCTGGCGCGATGAGGCGGACGGCGTCACCATCCGTCAAAGCAGCTATGCAACGGTGGGCCTGATGGCGCGCTACGACATCGATAAACACTTCAGCGTGTCGGCCAACGTGAACAACCTCACGGACCGCAAATACCTGACTTCCCTGTACTGGAGCCAGGCTTACTACGCAGCGCCGCGCAATGCATCCGTGACGCTGAGCTGGAAGTATTAACCGTTCCGCGCGCGGCTATCGGCAGGAGCCTGCTCACGCTCGTTCATGCCATAGTCGCGCACCACGCTCGCAATGCGCAGGCGATAATTCTGGAAC
>NZ_JBFRDW010000249.1:0-7876 GCF_052113985.1 Pseudoduganella sp. RAF53_2
GAGGAAGCCACCTAGCTGGTGTCCCACGAAGACGAAGCCGAACAGCGTGGAGATATAGCGCACGCCGAACACCTGGCTTACCAGGCCGTTCGTTAACGGCACGGTGCCCAGCCAGGTCAGGCCCATCACGAAGGAGAACACATAGATGCTCGCTTCACTCAGCGGAGCCGTGATGAAGGCCAGCATCGCCGCGGCGCGGATCAGGTAGAGATAGGCCAGCAGATGCTTGCGGCGATACAGGCTGCCCAGTTGTCCGCACAAATACGTCCCCGCCACATTCGCCAGCGCGACCAGCGCCAGAGCCGCCACGCCGACGTTGGCAGAATAGCCCTTGTCGCGCAAGTAGGCCGGGAAGTGGCCGGCAATGAAGGCGAGCTGAAAACCGCAAGCAAAGAAGCCCGCATTCAGCAGCCAGAAGCCGCGATGCCCCAACGCCTCCCGAATCGCCGCGCCCATCGAGCCAGCATCGCCAGCCGCGAGTCGTCCCCCGTCGCCGCCGGGACGAGCGGCGGCGTCAATGGCCGCGCTATCGTCCAGCGAAAACGCGAGCGGCGCGGCGAGGGCGAGCACGAACGCGACCGCGATGAGCGCGCCCATCCAGCCCACGCTGGCGATCAGCCCCTGCGCTGCCGGCACCATGGCAAACTGTCCAACGCCACCGACCGCTCCCGCCAGCCCCAACGCCCAGCTGCGCCGCGACGGCGAAACGATGCGGTTCAACGCGCCGTACACGGTGCCGAAGGACGTCCCCGCCAGCGCCATCCCGATCAGCAGCCCGCCGGACAAAGCTAGTTCAGTGCTGCTCCCCGCATGCGCCATGAGGTACAAGCCAATCGCATACAGCACGCACCCGCCCAGCAGCACGCACCGCGAGCCGAAACGGTCGGCCAGCATGCCGGTAATCGGCTGCATCAGCCCCCACACCAGATTCTGCAAAGCGATGGCCAACGCAAAATCCTCGCGTCCCCAACCGCGTGCGGAGGTCATCGGCAGCAT
Source organism: Pseudoduganella sp. RAF53_2 (assembly GCF_052113985.1). Lineage (NCBI taxonomy): Bacteria > Pseudomonadati > Pseudomonadota > Betaproteobacteria > Burkholderiales > Oxalobacteraceae > Pseudoduganella > Pseudoduganella sp. RAF53_2. Next base: position 997 of record NZ_JBFRDW010000249.1, read on the forward strand.
GAATAAACCCTGCACGTGGCGCATGCCCAGAGCCAGTCCCATGATGATGCCGCCGCACAGCACCGCAGCGAGCGGTGACTTCAAAAATTTCATTGATGCTCTCCCGGAATTCAACTAATCCGAGCATAGCGCCGCGCAGCAAGGCGCCGCGAGCGTTCATTTGGCATGTCATCCATGCGCTGTGTGCATGGATAGGATGCGAAATCAGCGTTGGCACGAGCGCCGCAGTGAGCGCAGAATGAAGGCGTACAAGGAGTGCGTCATGAATATGCTGATGACTTTACAGGCCCGCCAGATGGCATCCCTCTCGCCCGAAGGCACCGTGCGCGTGCGCTGCCTTCGCGGCATTCTGTGGATCGTGGGGCAGCGCGACGGCGAAGACTGTGTGCTGGAAGCCGGCCAAAGCGTGCTGCTGAACGCCCAGCAGCACTACCTGTCCAGCGTGCACCGCAACGACGCGGTGTCGTTCGAACTCAGAACGCAGCAGAACCGCTCAGCGGCCGGCGTGCTGGCGCGCTTTGGGCAGCGCCTGCGCCAGCTCCTGTGAGGTCGACGCCAGCTGCTCCACCAGCCAGTCTCGGAACACGATCACCTCCGCACGCGGCTCGGCTTCGGCCTGAATCAGCCAATAGCTGTAAGCGGGCACGCTGCGGCGGCGTTCGTGCTGAGCCACCAGCCGGCCATCTTTCAGGAGGGGCAGAATCAGCGGCACGCGGCCCAGCGCCACGCCATGCCCTTCCACCGCGGCCTGAATCAGCTGATCGTATTGATTGAACTGCAGCGTCCCTTTCGGCTTGCGCAGTAGCTGCCAGTCTTCCAGCCATTGCGCCCAATGCAGCCAGGGACGGCGCCGGTCATCGAGATCCAGCAGCACCTGGCCAAGCAGCTCGTCATCGCCGGCGAAGGCACTGGCCGCCACTGCCGGACTGGCAACCGGCACCACGTCCTCATGGAACAAGTGAATCGCGTGCTCGGGCGGAGCTGACGTTGGACTGTAGCGAATGGCGAGATCCACGCCCTCCTGCGCCAGATCCATCACGCGATTGCTGGCCGCCACGCGCACATCGATGTCGGGATGCGCCGACAGAAAAGCGCCCAGCCGCGGCAGAATCCACAAGGCCGCTACGCCAACGCTGGCCGAAATCGTCACCGGCCGCGCGCGGCGCTCACCGCGCAGCGACTCTGCCAGCTCACCCAGCCGGTCCATCCATGGCGAAGCAAGCCGGAACAGCTGCTCGCCGGCCGGCGTCAGCGCGATGCTGCGGTTACTGCGCGTGAACAGGCGCGTACCGAGGCGTTCTTCCAGTGCCTGAATCTGGCGGCTGACCGCCGACTGCGTCAGGCACAAATCCTCGGCCGCCGCCGTGATACTCAACCGCCGCGCAGCCGCGACAAAGCCACGCAAGGCATCCAGCGGTGGCAGCGATAAAAGCGGGTGCGGCATGCAATCTCCTCATGGCAGCCGCAGCCCGTGCTACGGCGTTCGCTCATGCGGATGATTGTAGATCATGTGGTGCAGCCATGCCGACGGGCACTTGCTGTGCTCGCCCATTGCGTCGGCGGCCGGCCATCAGCGACAGCTCTACCTGCTGCTTCTCGGCTTTGCTGGTGACACTCTTCAACTCCTTCGACATCTGTTCTGCCTGCAGGGCGTGCAGGTCCAGGCCGATCTGCAGCGCCGAGGTGGCCAGCACTTTCACTTCGTCAGGACGGAAGTTTTGATGATCCCCTTTCCCACCCAATACAACAAAGCCGATCAAGGCGCCGCGATGGGTCATGGGAAGAAGCAGTTCGCCTGGCAGACGCGGCGTGTGATGTTGAGAGTGGATGGGCATTAATAAGGCACGCAAGGCGATAGCTATCGGCTCGTCCTTGTTTATCGAGGTTGGGCATGAACGAATTTTTCCGCGCACGAGTTCAAAGTTCCCATCCGAATTGTTGATCTTGTAAATGGCGCAGTCGCCGTGTCTGGTGAAATGGACCAGTGCGACGCGGAATGCCGTCAGCAAGGCATCGTCCGATGTGAAATGCTCGGCCTTGGCAACGAACTGCTTTAGCCGCAATTCATTGTGATGCCACACGGAGAAAATATATTCTTCAACCAGCTTCTCTACCTTGTGATGCAGATAATGGTAAAGGACAAACAGGCTAAGCAATGCAAGCACGGCGAGGGCGTCGCCCCCGATGCCTTTAACGAATTCCTTGACGTGATCGTGCGCAAATAATTCCCAGCCGCCTAGCAGCAAAATCATCAACAGGCTGGAAAGGCCATACACCACCAAGCGGTTCACGGCGAAATCGAAATTAAAGACGCGATGTTTCAGCGTGGCGTACGAAAGACCAACGTACATGGCGCACTGCCCTCCCAGCGCGATGAATGCGGTTGCGGTGGAGACATCTGCCGGCCAGGGTATCCACACGACGATGCTAGGGATCGCACACAAGAGCGTGGATGCCAGCAGCCATCCGTGACGGTGCCGGAATTCTCCCGTACTTTGACGCAGGCCATCGATCAGACTGATGAGCGTTACGATCAATCCGAACGCTGCGCAAAACAGCAGACCCGGCAAAAGCGATTCGGTCAGGAACTTCATGACGGGATGGGCCGTCAACCCAAAGCTCCAGCAAATTCCTGCAAGCGCAGTGAGTGAAGCAATGGCCAGCAAGACGTACCGCGAGTGATTCAAGGCCGTACGCAAATGAGATTCGTGGTAAGGCTGGTAACCCAGCGCGAAGACGACGCAAAAATACCAGATGAACGGCAGGGCACCGTAGCAGACTGCCTTCTCGGTCATGATGAGCCAGCCCCATGGCCCAAAGCTGGAAGTGATGAAATACAGTGCACCAAATCCCAGAAACATTTGGCTCAACGCCTGGTAGGGCTTGTTTTGCGGGCGCTTCAGCGCGACCAGCACACAACAGCCAATCGACAATGCACTCAGTACGGTGCGACTGAAGACATCCGCCAGCTCATAGCGATTAAAAGGGCGCTTCATTGCAACCAGATGATCCGGCTCCGGCGCCGAGATCCGAATTCCCGCTGATTCGCCTGCCTTGAACTGGCGCCATCTGTCTTCGGGGTTTGTAAAACTGAGCTGCGTCCCTACGGGAAGCGTCGCCTCTGTGTCTGGATCAAGGGACTTCACGCGTAGCTCATTAAAGCCCGGCTTGGTGAAGCTATTGCCGTACTCTTTTTCGAGAATGAAACCAAGCGAACCGTGTCTATTCCAATGAGACAAACCGGTAAGCAGGTCGAACAGGATTAAACTGGACAATATGACGACGAGCGTGCCGATCATCCATTGCCACTGAAGTGTATTTCGCCTTGAGCGTGACATGGCGAGACCTCTTGTTCTTATTACGGGAGATGTCTTTTCGCATCAACCTCCTATGAGTATAGCGATGGAAATAGAGCCCGCTGGAAATCCGGCCGCTTGCATTTTGCTACTGTTGCGTTTGCTGTAGGAGTGCGCCGGTGTCCGCTTGCGTCTCATGTGCACCGGTCGTGAAGGGCCGCGTGTTCTTGCGCCGGCCGGCCATGATTTCCAGTTCGCGGCGGGCTTGTTCGGCTTGCAGCTCCAGCGCGCGCACTTCGTGTTCCAGGGCTTCCACGCGGAGGGCGTGGATATCAAGGCCGATCTGGTGCGCGGCGAAGGCCATCACCTCGATCTCGTCCGGGCGATAGCTCTCCTGCTGCGATTTCGCGGACAACAGAACAAAGCCGTTCAGCGTACCGCGATGGCTCATTGGCAGCACCAGCTCGCCCGGCACGCGGCCCTGGAAAGCGTCGAGCGGTGTGGGCGCCATGTCGGCGCGCAGGGCAACCACCAGCTCGTGGTTGGGATCAACTTCTTCCGGTGCGCTGCCCATGGTGCCATTCATCAGCGCGTAGTGGCCGCTGGCCTGGCGCAGATAGATGGCGCAGCCCGCCTGCGCGGTGAAGCGGTCTATCGCCGTACGGAAGGAGGACAGCAGCGGATCAACTTCCGTAAAGTGTGCTGCCTGCTTTACGTACAGGCGCAGCTTGTGTTCGTTGTCGTGCCACTTGTAGAAAAAGATCTTTTCCACCCAGCGTTCGATGCGTCCGTGCAGCTGGTGGAAGACCAGGTAGACCGTCAGCGCAATGGCCGCATCCATCAGCAGGCTTTTGTGCGCATGTTCTTCGCCTTTGATCAGGGACTTGGACAGGAACTCCAGCAGACCCACAGAGCACAGCAGCAGCACGCTGACCACGCTGTACACCATCGCGCGGTTGACGGCGAAATCGAAATGGAACACGCGGTGCCGCAGCACGGCATAAGCAAAGCCGCAGTACATCAGAATCTGTCCAGTGAGCGCGGCGAACACGGTCAGCCGCAGGCCATAGATGCCGTAGTCCAGATCCGGAATCCAGACCAGGGTGCTCGGCACGGCGCCCACCAGTGAGGACGCCAGCAGCCACACGTGGCGCTGGCGGATCTCGCCGCCGCTTTGCAGCAGGCCTTCGACCATGCTGGTCAGCGAGAACAGCATGCCGCCGCCTGCGCTGAGCAGGAGGAAGAAGCCGAGCAGCGGCGCCTCGTTCCCCAGCGTCCACCATACGCCGTAAGCGGCGCTGCCCAGGCACAGCACGCGGAACACCGGCAACGCACTATTCAGCCAGCGCCGCAGCTTGAGCGGACGGTACGGCTGATAGCCAAGCGAGAAGCGCACACACCAGTACCAGAGCAGCGGCAACAACGCCAATCCGGCCGTCTTCCCTGCCTGGAGCATGAGGCCGGATGGCGCGTAATGGAAAGTCATGAAGAAAACACCCGCAGTGCCGAGGAAGGTCAGTGCCAGTGCGCGGTAGGCTGGCTTGTCGCCTTGCTTGAAGCCGATCATCAGGCAGAACAGCAGCGACACAAAGCAGGCCAGCGTTTTTTCCCAATACTCGAAATACTCCGCAAAGCCGATTGGCGAGGACACTGCCGTCACCTGCAAATGGCGCGGAATCCCGTTGCGGTAAATCGTCAGGCCCACGGACTCATTGACACGGAAGCGGCGCCAGCGATCCAGCGTGTGATCGAAGCGCAGCGTATCGCCAGCTTGTGCGCCCGCCGCTTCCAGCGGAGATTGCGGTTCGAAAGCGATGATGTGCAGATAGTGCGTGCCGGGCGGCGTCGACTGGCGGCTGAACTCCGTGTCCAGCTCCACGCGCAGACTGCCGCGCACGCCCTCCAGCATGAGCGGGCGGATGGCATAGCCCAGGTCGGAGATCACCAGCATAGCCATGCACAGCGCCATGACCGCATTCAGCCACTTCCATGTTGCGGGTGCAATTCGGAACGACATCATGAGTGCCTCTCTCGATGAAAGGTGCTGCGCGGGCGCGCCGCCAATCGACGATTATATGGTTAGAATGCTGTCCATATGACAACCCTCGACGAAAAACTTTTCAAGGATGTAACAGCCTGGACGCGCTGGCTGGAGAAGGAACACGCGAATTGTCCCGGCATCTGGATGCGCATCGCGAAGAAAAGTGCCGGTGAGCCTTCCGTGCAGTATCCGGAAGCCCTGGATGTCGCCTTGTGCTTCGGCTGGATCGATGGCCAGAAGAAGAGTATCGATGAGAACTACTGGCTGCAGAAGTGGACGCCGCGCGCCGCGCGCAGCATCTGGTCCAAAATCAATCGGGAGAAAGTGCAGGCCTTGATCGACAAAGGCCTGATGCGCGAACCCGGCATGCGCGAGATCGAGCGCGCCAAGGCTGACGGCCGCTGGGAGCAAGCCTACGATTCATGGAGCGCCGCCACGGTGCCGGGTGATCTGCAGGCCGCGCTGGACGCCAGCCCGAAAGCGAAGAAGTTCTTCGCCACCTTGAACAGCCATAATCGTTACGCCATCCTGTTCCGCACACACAGTGCCAAGCGCGCCGAAACGCGGGCGAAGCGCATCGCCGAATTCGTCGCCATGCTCGAACGCGGCGAAACGATTTATCCGCAAGCCTGAGCGGGCTTGGCGACCTTCAGATTGTGGTCGCCAGGCCGAAGTAACGCGATTAGCGGCGGTAGCGATCTGCCGGCACTTCGCGCGACAGTTTCGGACCCATTGCCAGGCGCGCGTTGTTCAGGCTTTCCCACTCGGCCGCATCCGGCAGCGACGGGATGGTGATCACTTCACCCAGATCCAGGCCGGCCAGCGCTGCATCCACCAGGTCATCCACCTGCATCACGATACCGGTCGGCAGATGGGTGACCGGCACGCCCGCCTTGTCCCAGAACGGGGTTTCGATCGCGCCTGGCAGCACGGCCTGCACGCGCACGCCCTTGCTGCCCAGTTCATGCTGCAGCGATTGGGTCAGGGCCAGCACGAAGGCCTTGGAGCCGCCGTACACGCCATTCAGTAGTTCCGGCGCCAGCGCCACGATGGAGGCGATATTGATGATGGTGCCGCTGCCTTTCGCGRCAAGGCGCGGCGCCACAGCGCGCGCCAGACGGGTCAGCGCTTTCACGTTCAGGTCGATCATCGCGTCCAGGTGATCGATGGTGGAATCGATCAGCGGGGCGGTGGCGCCCAGGCCCGCGTTATTCACCAGCGTGGTGATATTGGCATCGTCGGCCAGACGGCCCTCGACTTGGGCCAGTTGGGCCGGATTGGCCAGGTCGGCGGCGATGGTTTCGACGGCCACACCGTGCTTGCTGCGCAGCTCCGCAGCAAGCGCATTCAGCTTGTCCGCATTGCGGGCCACCAGAACGAGGTTGAAGCCGCGGCCTGCGAGGCGGTCTGCGTACACTGCGCCGATGCCGGTGGATGCGCCGGTAATGAGGGCGGTTTGCTTGTTTGTCATGACTTGCTCCTGTAAAGATTTGGTTGACATTGGCAGTGTAGAGCCCTAAATTGAGTCCCATTGGACGTATTT
>NZ_JBFRDW010000250.1:0-7876 GCF_052113985.1 Pseudoduganella sp. RAF53_2
GGATCTCGACGCTGACCGGACCCATTGGCGGCGTCAGCGCGATCTGGACTGCCTGCTTGACCGTGCCCAGTGCAGTCTCGGTGCTGCGGATGCGGAAGGCGGCTTTCGATACGGCCTTCAGCATGGTCAACTGGTCCGGCGCTTCGTGGATATAGGACAGGCTGCGGTCCAGGTAAGGCGTTTCGATCTGGCCGGTCAGGTGCAGCAGCGGCGTGCCGGCGGTCAGCGCTTCGACCATGGCGCCTGCCGCATTGCCTGCCGCGGTGCCGGTGCTGGTCAGGCAGACACCCAGGCCGCCGGTGGTGCGGGCATAGGAGTCGGCCATATTGGCGCCGCCCGCTTCGCCGCGTGCCGGCACGAAGCGGATCTGGCCGCGCTCACCGAATGCATCGAGGATCGGCATATTGTGGATGGAAATCACCCCGAAGGCAGCTTTGACGCCACACTGTTCAAGGAAGGCCGCAATGGCGGCACCGACGGTAATTTTTTGCTTAGGCATGGCGTGCAAGTCCTCCGGAAACATCGATATGGCTGCCCGTGGTGTAGGAAGAGAGTGGCGAGGCCAGGAACACAATGGCGCGTGCTGCTTCTTCCGGAAGGCCAAGGCGGCCGARCTGGATCTGTTTTTTCTGCGCCAGGCGGGCGGTCCAGTCGTCCCAGCTCATGGCGTTTTCTTCGGCGAGCCGCGCTTCATAGCGGCGGCGCCACTGGCCGGATTCGACCAGTCCAATCAGGATGCCGTTGACACGAATGCCATCCGGCGCGAATTCGGTGGCCAGCGAGCGCACCAGGTTATGAACACCGGCGCGTGCGGCGGAAGTGGCGACCATGTGCGGCTCTGGCTGGACGGCCAGCAGGGAGTTCACGCAAACGATGGAGGCCTGGCCGGGCGCGCGGCGCAATTGCGGCAGGAAGGCGCGCGTCGGGTTCAGCACCGAGAAGAACTTCAGTTGCAGCTCCTCTGCCCATGCGGCGTCGCTGGTATCGGCAAAGGTCGAGACGCGGCCCTGGCCGGCGTTGTTGACCAGCATGGATACGGCGCCCAGCTCGCGTTCGACCGCAGTGGCAAATTCGTTGACTTGTGCCGGCGCCAGGACGTCACAGGTGCGGGCGAAGATGCGCGCTTGCGGATATGCGGCGCACAGCTTGGCGGCAGCGCCATCGAGGCGCTCGGCATCGCGGCCGCACAGCGCCACAGCGGCGCCGGACTGCAGCAGCAATTCGACGGTGGCGTAGCCGATGCCGGACGAACCGCCCGTCACCACGGCCACTCGTCCTGTCAGGTTGGTCATGCTCATGCTGTACTCCTTAGCGCTGGAACATGTTCACGACCTGCGCGCCTTGCGCAGGGGCGTGGTCCAGCAGGCGCGACATCTCGGCGGCGTTGGCGCACACCTCGGTGATGATGCGCTGCATCTGGCCGGCGTCGATATGAGGGCCGGGGATGGTGGCGCCCAGCGCGGCGACAACCTTGCCGCTGCGGTCGCGCACCGGCGCTGCCACGGTGGAAATGCCGCGCTCGAAGAAGCCTTCTTCCAGCACGTAGCCACGTTCGCGGTCCTGCTGCACCATATTGAACAGATCCAGCACGGTGGCAGGGGTGCGCTCGGAATAGGCCTGCAGGTGCTCTTCCGGATACAGCTCGCGCAGCTGCGGCAAGGTCAGGTCCTCCAGCAGCACGCGGCCCAGTACCGTGGCGTGGGCGGGTAGGCGGGTGCCGACATTCACGGAGCTGACGAAAGGCGTCGGCATCACGGACTTGGCGACGTACACGATGGAGCGGCCGTCGCGCACCACCAGCGTGGTGGAGTAGCCGATCACGTCGCGCAGGCGTTCCAGCAGCGGACGGCCGATCTCGGTCAGCTCCAGCGACGCCAGGTATTCGAAGCCCAGGCGCAGCACTGCCATGCCGAGGCGGTAATCGCGGCCGCTTTCGCTGCGCTCCACGAAGCCCATACGTTCCAGTGTCGTGAGCAGGCGGAATACGGTGGAACGCGGCACGTCAAGGCGCTTGGCCAGTTCAGGTGCGGACAAGGTCTTTTCCTGGCGATTGAATTCGCACAGCAGGCGCAGGCCGCGTTCCAGGCCAGGCACGGTGTAGCGTTCGCTGTTGTCGTCTTCTGCGGCTTCAGGCTTGTTGGTCATTTGAAGTGGTCCCCGATTAATGTTGAAGGATTGCTGCTGCCGCGATGCCCGGCTGTTCGACATAGCAGGCGTGACCTGCGTTCTCGATCAGCGCGAAGGGCAGGCCGAAACGTTCGGCTACCGCGCGGCTGTCTTCCGGCGTGGTGATGCGGTCGGCGCTGCCGCACCACACCGCACCCGGCACGGCCGGTGCATAGTTCTCGATGGCGTCGCCGCACAGCAGGTGCACGGCTTGCGTGTAGCCGTCGGCGCGCAGTTGCGCCATATTCCAGCGCACCCAGTCGCGCTGCAGCGTGTCGGCTTGCCCGGACACCAGGCGCGCCGAGCGCTGCGTGGCCAGGCCGTGTACCCCAAGTTCACCCAGCGTGGACAGGCGCTCGCGTGCCACCTGCGTGCCCTGTTCCAGGCGGCCGGCGATGCCGTAGCCACGGGCAGGGCTGAGCAGAACCAGGCGTTCCAGCATGCCCGCGTTGGCGCCGGCGAAAGCGCTTGCCATCATCGCGCCGAGCGAGTGGCCGGCCAGCGTGCAGCGCTTGATGCCGAGGGCGTCCAGCAACTGGCGCAGGCGCGCCGCATAAGCGGCCGCCGCAGGGCGTGCAGCCGGCAGCCGGTCCGAATTGCCGTATCCGGGCGCATTCCACGCAATGACGCGGGCGTTGCGGGCCAGGTCCAGCGCGCAAGGCAGCCAGGATGCTGCGCCCGAGCCGATGCCGTGCAGCAGGACGACGACCGGCAGCGCTGCATCGGCACCGGCTGCCATTTCGCGGTAGCTCACTACGCCGCCATCAACGGCGGCCAGCTTTTCCGGGAAATGGCTGTCCAGCAGCGACAGCGCGTGCTGCAGGCCATCCGCAGCGGCGGTGGCATGGAATTGGGCGCTTGGGAAATTCATCTCAGCCTCGCTTGATCGACGCCAATGGATGCTCAGGCGGATACGTCGGCGTGATCGGCTTCTGGGCGCCCAGCATCACGCACATCAGCGCATCTTCTTCGCCGATATTGATCTCTTCGCGGTAGACACCCGGCGGGATCGACACCACATCGCGGTCGGTCAGGATGGTTTCATAGCGCTCACCGTCCTTCTCCAGCACCAGTTTCAGTTTGCCGCGCAGGACGAAGAAAACCTCTTCCACATCGACGTGCACGTGCGGCGGACCCTCGTGGCCGGCCGGGATGATCATGGTCGAGAAGGTGAAGTGCTCGGACGGGATGGTGCTGGTGTCCGAAGCGACGCCGGTGCCGCCGGTGCCGATATAGCGCATCTGTGCGCGGCGGTATTTCGGATCGTAGTCGGCCTGGAATTTCAGCGCATTCCAGTCGTACTTGCGGGTCGAGAAGCGCGCGATGCGGGTATTCATCCACTGCTCGAAGGAGGCGCCTTGCGGCTGGTCCCAGCTGCGTTTGATCTGCTTTTGTTCGGATACGTCGGTCATTTGTTTAGCTCCTGTGATCTCAATTCATTACAAAGCCGCCGTTGACGGCAAGGACCTGGCCGGTGATGAAGCGCGACAGGCCGGACAGCGCGAACAGCACGGCGCCCGTCACGTCGTCCGGCACCTGCAGGCGTTGCAGGGCACGGCCATCCTGGTAGTGCTGGTAGCGCTGGGCGGGTACGTATTCGGTCGCTTCCACCTTGGTCAGGCCCGGCGCGATGGCGTTGACGGTGATGTTGTTGGGACCTTCTTCGCGGGCCAGCGAACGGGTCATGCCGATCACGGCGCCCTTGCTTGCTACGTAGGCCAGCAGGTTCGGCGCGCCCCACAGCGGCGTGTCGGAAGCCAGGTTGACGATGGCGCCGTTGCCGGATGCACGCAGCGCCGGCAGGCAGGCATTGGTCATCAGCCAGGTACCRCGCACGTTCACCTGCATCACCTTGTCCCACATATCGATTTCGAGCTGCTGCGACGAGCGGCCGCCGGAATTGGTGATGGCGGCGTTGTTGACCAGGCCATCCAGGCCGCCCAGCCTGGCGATGGCGGCGGTGGCGCAGCTTTCGATGGAAGCCGGATCGGCCATATCCAGCGGGAAGCCGCATACCTGCAGGCCGCGCGCCTGCAATGCGGCCACGCTGTCGTCCAGCACATCGCGCAGGATGTCGGCCATGGCGACGGTGGCGCCGGCTTCGGCGATCGCCGTGGCAAACGCCAGGCCCAGGCCACGTGCCGAGCCGGTCACCAGTACGCGGCGGCCGGCGAGGAGTTTGGAAGTATCGGACATTGCGTTCTCCTTACTTCGACAGTTTCGGCAGGTAGTGCAGCACACGGCGCTCGGCCCATACGACGGCGGCGTAGGTCACGATGCCGGTCAGGGTCAGTGCGCAGATGGCGACGAAGACGGCAGCCGTATTGCCCTGGCCTTCGCCATCCACCAGCAGGAAGCCCAGGCCCTGGTTGCCGCCAACCAGTTCGCCGACCGTCACGCCGATCACTGCCAGCGTGGAAGCGATGCGCAGGCCGGAGAACAGCGCCGGCATGGCGGATCGGAATTCAACCAGGTGGAAGATCTGCCAGCGGCTGGCGTTCAGGGTGCGCACCAGGTTGACCATGTCCGGGTCCACGGTGCGGATCGCGGACAGTACATTGATCATCACCGGGAAGAACACGATCAGCACAGCGACCAGGATCTTCGGATACACGGTATAACCCAGCCACATCACGAACAGCGGCGCAAACGCGACCTTGGGTGCAATCTGCAGCGCCAGAATGTAAGGCGACAGCATGGCTTCGGCGCGCGGCGAGAGGCCCAGTGCCACGCCGACGGCGAGTCCAAGCAGGGAACCCAGCACGAAGCCGGCCACCACTTCCATCGCGGTTACGCCGAAGTGGTGCAGCAGGTCGCTGTTGTGCCACATGGCGACGGATTCCTGCAGCACGCGCGAGAAGTTAGGCAGGATGAACTCCGGCATGCCCAGCCAGGCCGGTCCCCATTGCCAGGCCGAGAGGAACACCACCAGTACCAGCAGGCTGCCGATCACGGTGCGGGCCGAGTCGTTCAGCAGCGGGCGGGATTTTGGCGCGCTCATGGCCGGGGTTGAAACGGTTGTCGTTGCGGTATTCATTAGCGTGCGGTGCCTACGAATTGGTTGGTGAACAGGTCGTTGACGGCAGCAGCCTTGCTGACGATGCCTTCGCTGACATAGAACTTCTGCACGTTCTCCATGCGCGCCGCGTCGATCTGGCCGACCGGCTGCTGGTTCGCGTACACGTATTTGCGGTACAGGTTGAAGATCTGCTCGATGCTGGCTTCCTTGCCCTTGTATGCAGGCACGGCGGCGACATAAGTTGCGGYGGCGGCCTTCGGATCTTTCATGATGTCTTCCATGCCGCGCAGAGTGGCGCGCACCAGGCGCTTCAGCAGTTCCGGCTTGGTCTTGATGGTTTCATCGGAAGCGATGATGGCCTGGGCCATGCTCTTGAAGCCGTTGGTTTCCAGGATCTCGACCTTGGCACCCGCATCGGTGGCGCTCACGATCCAGTCAGGCACGCCGGCCAGCGCCTGCGATTTGCCGCCTGCGAAAATCTGCCACACGCCGGAAGGCCCTGCCGCCTGGATTGCTGCATCGCTCTTGCCCAGGCCAATGCTCTTCATATTGCCCAGCAGTGCGTAGTAGGTGGTGTCGGTGTAGGACATCACGGTGACGGTCTTGCCCTTCAGGTCTTTCAGGTCCTTGATGCCTTCGTCCTTGTGCACGCCTACCATGGTCAGCGAACCCGCACCCAGCACGGCGATGGCTTTCACCGGCACGCCGTTGGCACGCACGATGATCGGGGTATCGCCAATCGCGCCGCCGATGACGGCATTGCCGGCGCCGATCTGCTTCGCCACGTCGACGCCACCCTTGGCTGCCACGAAGGTCACCTTCAGGTTCTCTTCCGCGTAATAGCCCTTCTGCTGCGCGATCATCCACGGTGCAAAGGCCACGGTATTCGGCGGGGCCGGCAGCAGGTAGGTGATTTCTTCCGGGGCTGCCATGGCAGGCAGGGCGCTTGTGACGGCCATTGCGCAGCCGAGAGAGGCGAGAATCTTTTTCATGCTCATACTTTCACTCCTGGTCGATGATCGTGTCGGTTAATGCAATTCCGCTTCCTGGTCCTTGCCCACCTTGAGCAGTTCCATCAGGCGGCCGGCCAGCGGGCCGATCTCGGGCAGCTTGCGGCGCTCCAGCGGGTTGTCGCGGTGCGGCAGGTTCACTTCGATTTCTTCGATGATGCTGCCGGGGCGCTCGCTCATCACCAGCAGGCGGTCGGACAGGGCGATGCCTTCGATCAGGTCGTGGGTGATGAACAGGGCCGTCTTGCGCTTCTCGTGCAGCATCTTGGCGAGGTCCTGCTGCAGGATCATCTTGGTCTGCGCATCCAGCGCGGAGAAGGGCTCGTCCAGCAGCAGCACTTGCGGATCGACGGCCAGCGTGCGGGCCAGCGCCGCGCGCTGGCGCATGCCGCCGGAAAGCTGGAAGGGGAAATGGTCCTCGAATCCTTTCAGGTGGCATTTGGCGAGCAGGTCGTCCGCCACACGCTGGCGCTCTTTGGCGCCGACGCCATCGATCTCCAGGCCCAGCGCCACATTGGCGCGGATGGAACGCCACGGCATCAGCAGATCCTTCTGCAGCATGAAGGCTACTTTGCGCACCGGGCGCGTGACCAGCTGGCCGCCGACATAGACCTCGCCCACGGTCGGCATATACAAGCCGGCGCCCATATTCAGAAGAGTGGATTTTCCGCAGCCGGACGGACCGATGATTGAAACGACTTCTCCGCTGCGGATGGAGATGTTCAGGTTACTGACCGCGGCGCGCGGTTGGGAAGTTTGCCGGTCGATGAAGCTCTTGCCGACATTGCGGAATTCAATCTCAATCATCATCTGTCTCGTTAAGTTTCATATATAAAACAAGGGTTTATATATGAGTTGTAATGTGATTGAAATATAGCAGACAAATCCCGGAGCGCTAGGGTTTTGTTCCAAATAAAAATCGTGGTTTCATAGGTAAAACAAAAGCCTCAGTAAACCGTCGCTATCTGTTGTAAAGCCACCCACAAAATACGCTGGCGGTGGTCGCGGGAAGCCCTATAATCGCTAAGTTTTTTTGACCGTAGAAAATAAGCAGGGCGCGGCGGCACAACCGGCGTGGCGGCTGCATTTACCCAAGGAAAATCTGTGAACCAAACGCTGGTACAGAAACTGACCCGTACCAAACCGGTCGGATCGGGCGGCGCGGCCGCCGAGAGCCTGCACGACACAGGACTCAGCCGCTCCATCGGCCTGTTCTCGCTGACCATGATCGGCGTCGGCGCCACCATCGGCACCGGTATCTTCTTCACCATGGTGGAAGCTGTGCCCAAGGCCGGTCCTTCGGTGATCCTTTCCTTCCTGCTGGCGGCACTGACCGCGGGCCTGACCGCGCTGTGCTACGCCGAGCTGTCCTTCCGCATCCCCGCTTCCGGTTCCGCCTACTCTTTCGCCTACAGCACGGTGGGCGAGTTCCTGGCCTTCATCGTCGCCTTCTGTTTACTATTGGAGTACGGCCTGGCCGCCAGTGCCACGGCGATCGGCTGGTCGGACTATCTGAACAACTTCCTCATCAATGCCTTTGGCTGGCAGATTCCCGAGGCATTGCGTTCGCCGATGATCGTGTCGACGGCGGAAGGCACGATCTATAACCTGAACCACTTCAACCTGCCGCCGATGATCCTGGTGGCCTTGTGCTGCATCCTGCTGATCCGCGGTACCAAGG
>NZ_JBFRDW010000251.1:0-7864 GCF_052113985.1 Pseudoduganella sp. RAF53_2
GTGCGGTGACGGGCAAGTGGACCTACAAGGAGGGCAACAAGATCACCGTGACGCTGAATGGCACGGCGGCGGCCTACAATGGCGTGCTGTCGCGCCAGTGGAATACCAGCGCCAGCGCCTTCGTCGTGACCTTCACCGCGCAGAACAGCGATGGCGTATCGATTTGGGGCGTCCGCACTGGAAATTGAAAGGGCAGGCAATGTTGAAAAAGATTCTCGCCTCGGCGGTCGCCGTGGTTTCGCTTGCGGCCTCGCAGGCCGGCCACGCCGCGCAAGTGCAGGTGCATGATCCCGTGATGGCGAAGGAGGGTAACACCTTCTACGTCTTCAGCACCGGTCCCGGCATCACTTTCTATTCGTCGACGGACATGAAGAACTGGCATCCGGAAGGCCGCATCTTCGCGGGCGAGCCTGCGTGGGCCAAGGGCGTCTCGCCGAAGTTCGACGGCCACRTATGGGCGCCGGATGTGCAGCACCATAAGGGCAAATATTACCTGTACTACTCGGTGTCGGCATTCGGCAAGAACACCTCGGCCATCGGCGTCACGGTCAACAAGACCCTGAATCCGCGCTCGCCGGACTACAAGTGGGAGGATCAGGGCATCGTCGTGCAGTCTGTGCCTGGGCGCGATGCGTGGAATGCCATCGACCCGAATGTGATCGAAGATGAGAAGGGCAATGGCTGGATGGCCTTCGGCTCGTTCTGGTCCGGCATCAAGCTGTTCAAACTGAATGCCGACTGGACCAGGCCTGCGGAACCGCAGGAATGGAAATCCATCGCCGCCCGCGAGCGTCCGGCGTTCTCGCCAGACCAGGCGCCGGAGCCGGCCGAGATTGAAGCGCCATTCGTCTTCCGCAAGAACGGCTGGTATTACCTGTTTGTTTCGTGGGGCCTGTGCTGCCAGAAGGAGAAGAGCACTTATCACGTGGTCGTCGGCCGCTCGCGCGATGTCACGGGTCCATATCTGGACAAGGACGGCAAGGACATGGCCAAAGGCGGCGGCTCGCTAGTCATCCGCGGCGACAGCGATTGGAAGGCGCTTGGCCACAACAGTGCTTATACCTTTGACGGCAAGGACTATGTGGTCTTGCACGCGTACGAGACGGCTGACCGGTATATCCAGAAGCTGAAGGTGCTTGAGATGCATTGGGACGCCAACGGCTGGCCGGCCGTCGACCCTGCGGACCTCAATCGCTATCAGAGCAACCTGCTGCCGGCGGTTGCCAAACCATGAGCCTCTTTCAGACCCTAACCCCTGGGTCAGACCCAAAGGGTCTTACCCTGACCCGCGGCGGCAAATGGCCAGGGTCGGACCCTTTGGGTCTGACCCTGAAGTTAGGGTTGGTCGCGCGCGCCTGCGTGGCGGCGCTGCTGGCAATCGCCGCGTCCTGGCCGGYAGGTGGCATCGCGGCGGAATTGTTCCCGCTGAATGACGTCCGCCTGCTGCCGAGCCCTTTCCTGGAAGCCCAGGACACCGACCTGCGCTACCTGCTCGAACTCGACCCCGACCGGCTACTGGCGCCATTCCGCCGCGAAGCCGGACTGCCGCTGCCCAAGCCTTCTTACGGTAACTGGGAATCCAGTGGCCTGGATGGCCATATGGGCGGCCACTACCTGTCCGCGCTTTCGCTGATGGTCGCCTCCACCGGCGACGAAGAAATCAAGCGTCGCCTGGACTACTTCGTGCAGGAGCTGCAGAAATGCCAGCAAAAAGACGGCTACCTCGGCGGCATTCCCGGCGGTGCAGCCGCGTGGGCCGACATCGAGAACGGCAGGCTGCATGCCGATAACTTCTCTGTGAACGGCAAATGGGTGCCCTGGTACAACCTGCATAAGCTATACGCCGGTCTGCGTGACGCCTGGAAGTACGGGCACAACGAACAGGCGAAGACCATGCTGATCGCTTTGTCCGACTGGGCACTGGGCCTGAGCAAGCACCTCAGTGACGAGCAGATGCAGCAAATGCTGCGCGCCGAACATGGCGGCATGAACGAAGTGCTGGCCGATGTGGCTRAAATGACCGGGGACAAGAAGTACCTTGACCTCGCCATCCGCTTCTCGCACCAGGCCATCCTGCGGCCGCTGGAAGAGGGCAAAGACCAGCTCACCGGATTGCACGCCAATACGCAGATTCCCAAAGTGATCGGCTTCCAGCGCATCTCGGAGATGACCGGCGACCGCAAGTACCACGATGCGGCCGCCTTCTTCTGGCAGACCGTCCACGATCACCGCACCGTAGCCATCGGCKGCAATAGCGTGAAAGAGCACTTCCACGACGACAAAGACTTCTCGCCGATGGAGACGGAAGTTGAAGGACCGGAAACCTGCAACACCTACAATATGCTGAAGCTGACCGAGCGCCTGTTCATGCAGACGCCTAAGGCCAGCTACACCGATTACTACGAACGCGCGCTGTACAACCACATTCTCGGCTCGCAGCATCCCGACACCGGCGGTTTCGTCTATTTCACGCCAATGCGCGCCAATCACTACCGCGTGTACAGCGAAGTCGATAAAGGCATGTGGTGTTGCGTGGGATCGGGTATCGAAAGCCAGGCCAAGTACGGCGAATTCATTTACGCCCGCGATGGCGATGCGCTGATGGTCAACCTGTTCATCCCGTCGCGCCTGGAGTGGAAGGCGCGCGGCGTCACGGTGACGCAGACAAACAACTTCCCCGACAGCGATACGACAAGGCTCACCATCAGCGGCAGCCAGCAATTCCAGCACTTCGCGCTGAAAATCCGCTATCCCGGCTGGGTCGCCAAAGGCGCGCTCAAACTGCGCATCAACGGCAAGCTGCAAACCGTACGCGCCGCACCTGGCGAGTACCTCGCCATCGAACGCGATTGGAAAGAGGGCGATACTGTCGACCTGCGCCTGCCAATGCGCACCACGCTGGAGCAAATGCCGGACAAATCCAACTACTACGCCGTGCTGCACGGTCCCATCGTACTGGCGGCGAAAACCCAGCCCTTTGCCAAGGAAAAGCTGAACTATTTCGCCGATGACTCGCGCATGGGCCACATAGCGCAGGGCCAGGTCTGTCCGCAGGAAGCCGCGCCAATCTTCGTCAGCGACGCGAAGAATTTCATGGACAAGTTCAAGCCCGTCGCCGGCCAGCCGCTGACGTTCACGGCCAAAGGGCTGGTGCAGGGGAAAGACGCGGCGGCGATCCGCTTCATCCCGTTCTTCCGCCTGCACGATTCGCGCTACATGCTGTACTGGCAGACCGCAACGACCGCCGGCCTGGCGCAGATGCAGCAGGCCACCGCGGCGGCCGAAGCCGAGCGGCTGGCACTGGACGCCCAGACCATCGACCAGGTCGCGCCGGGCGAGCAGCAGCCCGAGTCCGACCATGTCTTCAAAGGCGAGGGCGCCGACGCGGGCATCAACAGCGGCCGCCACTGGCGCCACGCCAGTCAGTGGTTCAGCTATGAGTTGAACGACAAGGACGGCAAGGCGCGCGTGCTGCGCCTGACATTTGCCTCCGCCGACGCAGGCCGCAAATTCGACGTGCTGCTGAACGGGCAGCTATTGCAGACCGTGGAACTGGCGCGCGAAGACCAGCCGTTCTACAGCCGCGACTTCGCGATTCCTGCCGGCGCGGCGCGCAACGGCAAGCTGGAAGTCAAATTTGTCGCGCAAACAGGCTCGATGGCGGGCGGCTTATACGGTTTGAGGCTGCTGCGATAATAAAAAAGGTATTGCAACGCTCAAAAAAATGATTAGATTGGCATGGTAGATTCTTCTACCATAGGGAAAAAGATACTCAGGAGACTCACGCATGACTTTCACACGCAGGACTTTTATCGCCAGCGCTGTCGCCCTTGGCCTGGCCACCAGCAGCGCCTTTGCCGCCAAACCGCTCGTCATCGGCTTTTCGCAAGTCGGCGCCGAAAGCGAATGGCGCACCGCGAACACCACCTCCATTAAAGACGCAGCGAAGAAAGACGGCATCACGCTGAAATTCGCCGACGCGCAGCAGAAGCAGGAAAACCAGRTCAAGGCSATCCGCTCCTTCATCGCCCAGCGGGTCGATGTGATCGCGTTTTCGCCCGTGGTGGAAACCGGCTGGGACACCGTGCTGCGCGAAGCAAAGAACGCCAAGATCCCGGTGATCCTGACCGACCGTGCTGTGAAAGTCGCCGATCCATCGCTGTATGTAACTCTGATCGGCTCCGACTTCGTTGAAGAAGGCCGCCGTGCGGGCCGCTGGCTGGCCGATTACGCCGCCAAGTCGCCGAAGCCGCTGAACGTGGTGGAGTTGCAGGGCACCGTGGGCTCCGCGCCTGCCGTGGACCGCAAGGCCGGTTTCGAGGAAGTCATCAAAGGTAATCCGAAGCTGAAGATCATCCGCACCCAGACTGGCGAATTCACCCGCGCCAAAGGCAAGGAAGTGATGGAAGCCTTCCTGAAGTCGAACGGCAAGGACATCAACGTGCTGTTCTCGCATAACGACGATATGGCCATCGGCGCGATCCAGGCGATTGAGGAAGCGGGCCTGAAACCGGGCAAGGACATCATCATCGTCTCGATCGACGGTGTGAAAGGTGCTTTCCAGGCCATGATGGCTGGGAAGCTGAACGTGACCGTCGAATGCAATCCGCTGCTCGGCCCGCAGCTGATGCAGGCGGCGCGCGATGTGGTGGCGGGCAAGCCCGTACCGAAGCGTATCGTGACCGAGGAGCGCGTGTTCCCGGCTGATGTGGCGGCGAAAGAGCTCCCGAACCGGAAATACTGATGGCATCCGCAATCACGCCGGTGCTGGAGCTGACCGGCATCCATAAAGAGTTCCCCGGCGTGAAGGCGCTGAATGACGCGGGCCTGCGGCTGTATCCCGGCGAGGTGCATACCCTGATGGGGCAGAACGGCGCGGGCAAGTCCACGCTGATCAAGGTGCTCACAGGCGTGCATGGGCCGGACCGTGGCCGCATGGTGTTGCTGGGGCACGAGATTTCGCCCCAGTCCACGCTGGAAGCGCAGGAACTGGGCATCAGCACCGTGTATCAGGAAGTGAATCTCTGCCCGAATCTATCCGTGGCCGAGAACATATTCATCGGCCGTTATCCGCGCAAATGGGGCATGGTGGACTGGCGCGGCATGCGCGAGCAGGCGCGCAAGCTGCTGCTGGATCTGGAAGTCGATATCGACGTTGCCGCGCCGCTCTCGCGCTACCCGCTGGCGATTCAGCAGATGGTGGCGATTTCCCGCGCCCTGAACATCTCTTCCCGCGTGCTGATTCTGGACGAGCCAACTTCCAGCCTGGACGAGGCGGAAGTGCAGCTGCTGTTCCGCGTGCTGCGCCGCTTGCGCGAGCAGGGCATGGCGATTCTGTTTGTGACCCACTTCCTGGATCAGACTTATGCGATTTCGGACCGGATTACGGTCATGCGCAATGGTGAGCGGGAAGGGGAGTATGCGGCCAGTGAGTTGTCGCGCCTTGCGCTGGTCAACAAGATGATTGGTGCGGCGGCCGACGCTGCGCCGCCGGGAACTGCGGGCGCCAGCGCTCAGGCAGCCATTGCGGCGTCGACGACTGAAACTGCGCCGGCGCAGGGCGAGCTCGCGCTCGACGTCGATGGCGACGCGGCGAACAAGCAGCCGGGTGGCACGGCGGCGAGCGGCGAGGCGGCGCCGGTGCTGCTGCGCGCGCGCGGGCTRGCGCGGCGCGGCGTGCTGCAGCCGGTGGATATCGATGTGCGCGAAGGCGAAGTCCTCGGCCTGGCTGGCCTGCTGGGCTCCGGCCGCACCGAGCTGGCGCGCCTGCTGTTTGGCGCCGACCGCGCGGACGGTGGCAGCRTCCGCATCGGCGAGCACGAAGGCATCTTCCTGACCCCGCGTGAAGCGATCGGCAGCGGCATTGGTTTCTGCAGCGAAGACCGCAAGCTGGAAGGCGCCGTGCTTTCCTTGTCGGTGCGTGAAAACCTGATTCTCGCGTTGCAAGCCCGCACGGGCATGCTGCGCGCGATTCCGCTGAAACGCCAGCAGGAGCTGGCCGAAGAATACGTCAAAGCGCTGGGCATCAAGACGGCCAGCATCGAAACGCCAATTGGCTCGCTCTCCGGCGGCAACCAGCAGAAAGTGCTGCTGGCGCGCTGGCTGGCAACCTCGCCCAAGCTGATGATTCTCGACGAGCCGACGCGCGGCATCGACGTGCGCGCCAAGCAGGAGATCATGGATTACGTGACGGCGCTGTGCCGCAAGGGCATGTCCATCCTGTTCATTTCGTCCGAGCTGCCGGAAGTCCTGCGCTGCAGCGATCGCATGGTCATCATGCGCGACCGTGCGGCATGCGGTGAATACACACGCGGCCAGCTGGACGAGGAATCCGTACTCCAAGTCATCGCAGGGGAGGCCGCATGAATACCCGCAGCCTGGCCGCTCCTGCCGCAACGTTCACACCTGGCTTCATCATGAACCATCCACTCTTCAAGCCGATGGCGGCGCTGCTGGCGCTGCTGCTGGTGGACCTGATCTTCATTCCCGGCTTCTTCAGCCTGGAAGTGAAAGAAGGCCACCTGTACGGCGCCGTGATCGACATTATCAACCGCGCCGCACCGCTGATGCTGGCAGCGCTGGGTATGACCGTGGTGATCGCCACGCGCGGCATCGACATTTCGGTCGGTGCTCAAGTGGCGTTGTCCGGTACCGTGGCCTGCATGCTCATTGCGGACAATACCTCGATGCCCGTCGCGCTGGCCGCAGCCATGGGCGCGGCTTTACTGTGCGGCGCCTGGAACGGATTGCTCGTTGCGGCCCTGAAGCTGCAGCCGATTGTGGCAACGCTGATCCTGATGGTTGCAGGCCGTGGCCTGGCGCAACTGCTCACGGATGGCCAGATCATCACGGTGTATTACAAGCCGTATTTCTTCATCGGCAGCGGTTATCTGCTTGGCCTGCCGTTCGCGCTCTACATTGTGGCGGCAGTGTTCGCGGTTGTCGCGCTGATGATGAAGAAGACCGCACTGGGCCTGTTCATTCAGTCGGTCGGCATCAATCCCGTCGCGGCCCGGCTGGCTGGTCTGCGCACGGCGACGCTGATCTTCTTCACCTATGTGTTTTGCGCCGCCTGTGCCGGTGTGGCGGGCCTAATGATCAGTTCCAACATCAAGAGCGCGGACGCCAATAACGCCGGCCTGCTGCTGGAACTGGACGCCATCCTGGCCGTTACCCTGGGCGGCACTTCGCTGGCGGGCGGCAAATTCAGYCTGGCCGGCAGCGTGATCGGCGCGCTGATCATCCAGACGCTGACCTACACCATCTACTCGCTGGGCGTTCCGCCGGAAGTGAACATGGTCGTCAAGTCGCTGGTCGTGTTTGCGGTGTGCCTGTCGCAATCGGCCGAATTCAAGAACTTGTGGAAGCGCCGCAAATGAGTACCGTTATCGCCAATGCGCGCCGCATGTCGTCCGCGCCTTATTTCACCGCTCTCGTGACGGTCATTCTGCTGGTGGCGCTGCTGCTGGCTGGCGGCGCGGCCTATCCCGGCTTCCTGTCGCTGCAGGTGATGCTGAACCTGCTGATCGATAACGCGTATCTGCTGGTGATTGCCATCGGCATGAGTTTCGTGATTCTGTCCGGCGGCATCGACCTGTCGGTGGGCTCCGTGCTCGCTCTCAGCACGATGGTCGCAGCCTGGCTGCTGGCCAGCGCGCACTGGCCGCCGGTGGCCGTGATTGCGGCTGTGCTGCTGCTGGGCGCGGCCTTTGGGGCGTTGCAGGGCGTGCTGATTCACTTCTTCAAGCTTCAGGCTTTCATCGTCACGCTGGGCGGCATGTTCCTGGCGCGCGGCCTGTGCTATCTGATCAGCATTAATTCCATCACGATCGACGACCCCTTATTCGTCACGCTGTCTCAGGCC
>NZ_JBFRDW010000252.1:0-7850 GCF_052113985.1 Pseudoduganella sp. RAF53_2
GTTCACACCGTGGCACTGCACGCAGTAAGTGTTGTAATTGCGGGTTGCGCTGGCATGCGGCTCTTCCGCGTGGGCGGACAAGGCGGCAAAGCCAAGCAGCAGCGGGATCGTGGCGCGGCGGATCATTTCGGTGCTCCTTTGAGGGTCGTGATGTAGCCGGTCAGCTTCTGCACGTCGGCCTCGTTCAGGCCCAGCGTCGGCATCCACACGTGCGGATCGAACTTTTGCGGGTCGCGGATGTAGGCCGCCACGTAGTCCGGCTGGAGGCGATCGCCGCCCGTGTACAGCTCAGGACCGGACTGGCCACCGCTGCCCGGCTTGGCCGCGTGGCACGAGGTGCAGCCGCGCAGCTTGGAGAACAGCATGGAAGCCATGGAACTCGGAGGCTCGTTCTTGTAGCTGCCCTTCTCCACCAGACCCGGCACCTTCATGGCCATCAGCGCATCGGCCGCCTGCTCCGCCTGATCTTTCGGCAACTTGGGATGCGGCTGCAGCTGCGAGGCATCCGGCTGGTCCGCAGCCTTGTCTGCCGCAGCCTTCACCACCTTGGAATACAGCACACCGGCGGGACGAATCGCCACAGGGTTCTGCAGCCAGCTCACCAGCCAGTCGCGGTTGAATTTATCGCCGGCATAGTGCAGGTCCGGCCCCTTGCGCTGCCAGATGTGATCCAGCGTGGCCTTGTCCGGCTTGGCGACGGCGTGGCAGCTGATGCACTGCTGCTTGATCAGCTCATCGCCGGGTGCCRCTGCGGCCAGGCGCCAGGCGGCCATGGCGACCGCCAGCACGGTCATGTGCAAACGTTTCATGTGCGCTCCTTACTGGACCAGCTGGCCCTTCATCGAATCGTTGGTATAGATGCCCGGGCCTTTTTTCAGCGATTCCTCGTAGTAGAAGTTCGGCTCGTACTTCTTGCCCTTCCAGGAGTAGAACGGGTCGTCATGCTTGATCTCGTTGTACTCAACCACCGTCATCACGCCGCCCATCGGACGGTCGCCGTTCATGGTGTGGCTGTCCACGTGGTCGTGAATCATCCAGCGGCCAGGATTGTCGGCAGTGAAGATCACGTCGTAGCGTTCGCCCGGATTGACGGCGATGGTGTCGGCCTTGTACGGCGCAGGCAGCGGGAAGCCGTCCTTGAATGCCACGGTCATCACATGGCCGTGGAGGTGGATGCTGTGGGTCGTGTCGCCCGCACCGATCAGGCGCATGCGCACCACGTCGCCCTTGTTCACGCGGATAGGCTGGGTATCCGGGAAGGACTTGCCGTTGATGGTGAAGTAGTCGAAGGTATCGCCAGGCACGCCGCCGAAGCCAGGCTTGTTGGCCCACTTCGAATCCCAGTCGGACAGCATCAGGATCAGCTCTTTGGTGACCGTTTTCTCAAGCGCGGTAGGCTTCTTCGGCTTGACGATGAAGGGACCCCACATGCCGCGCAGGACCACGTGCTCGTTCACGTTCACATGGCAGTGGTACCACATCGTGCCCGAAGGCTCCGCGGTAAATTTGTAGTCGAAGCTTTCGCCCGGCTTGATGCCTTCCTGCGTGACATCAGGCACGCCGTCCATTTTCCACGTGCCCTTCTGCAGCATGCCGTGCCAGTGAATCGTGTGCGGCAGCGCAGTCATATTGTTGACGTGGACGTTGATCTCGTCGCCTTCGTCCACATAGAACAGTGGACCCGGCACCTGGCCGGCGAAAGCGAAAGTATGGAACTGCTGCTTTTCCACCAGCGTGATCTTCGTGTCTTCGATATTCATTTCAAATTTGCGCACGGCGGCAAGCGATTCGCTTTCGTACGCGACGCAGGCAAGCAGCAGGCCAAACAGCGCCAGCACGCGTCCTGTATCCCATTTCAGGAGCCTCTTCATCGATCCAACCCTTTCCCGTTTAAACATGCATTTTGTTTGCATGTTTGTGATCAAAAAATTTGCTGGCGATACCTCCAGTTGCCAACAAACATGCACATTGTATGCATCTTTATGCTGTGCCGCAAGATTGCCGGATTTTTTCTAGGGTCATTGGCGGCTCACAGATCGAAGCGCAGTTCGGCAAACCAGCTGCGCTGCGGATAGGGATGGAAATTCCAGTATTTGTAATTGTTGGCGTTGTCGATGCCGCCGGCAACGCTCCACTGGCGATCGATCTGGTAACGCACGCGCAGGTCGGTCGTGAAGTATTTGCTGGCGCCCTGGTAGGCAAAGCCGTTCGGGTCGGAGTTGTCCAGCRTGGAGAACTGCTTGCCGCTGTAGCGTGCGGCGGCAGTCACACTGAGCTTGTCGGTCGCGCGGTACGTGGCCACGGTGCTGGCACGCCACTCCGGAATGCGCGGCTGCCATTTGCCTACACTGGCCGGGAACTTATCGTTGCGGGTGATCTTCGAATCGGTCCAGGTCGCGCTGGCGGCGAGGTCGAGGCCTTGCGCGAACACGTCCTCGCCGCTCCATGCCGCTTCAACGCCGTGCGTGCGGATGCGGTCGACGTTTTGCACATTGGTGATATTGGGCGTGACCAGCACATTGGTCTGCGAGTACAACGCGTCCCTGGTTCGTTCGAAGAAAGCAGTCAGGCGCAATGACGAAGCGCCGGACAGACGCTCAGCGGTCAGCTCGGAGGTCCAGGATTTTTCGGGGCGCAGCTTAGGATCGTTGTTAATCAGGGTGCCGGAGCCGTTAATGCCGCCCTGATACAGCTCGGACACTGTCGGCATGCGCACCGCACGGCCAGTGGAGGCTTTCAGTGTCCAGTCGTCGTTCGCCTGGAAGGCCAGTGCCGCTTTCGGCGAGGCGTACGTCTCGCTGCGTTCGCCTTGCTGCACTGTGGTGGTGGCGTTTGAGGTAGCGCCGTCGTGTGCGCGCCAGTGCTCGATGCGTGCGCCAAGCACGGTCTTCCAGCGCGGCGCGAATTTCCAGGTGTCCTGCGCATACAGGCTGGTGATATCGGTACGGCCCGCAAAGGCCTGATTGCGCGCACCCGGTGCACCGTCGATCCAATTGTCGGTGGCGCGCTCGATGCTGGCGAGTTTGTAGGCTTCGCGCTGCAGGCCGAAGTCCATGATGTGCGCGCCTTGTGCGCCTTCCGGACGCCACGTGCCTTTCAGTGCCAACGTGTTCCAGCCGGTGCCGCTCTGGTCGACAATACGCCCCGCCCCACCGGCCGCAGCCCCCGGCTGCGCCACGGTTGGTGCACGCAGCAGGTCGCGGTCATAGTCATACATGCTGGCAGCTACTTCCCAGTCGAACACGCCTTTGGTATGGCTCTTGATGGAGAGGCCGTGCATGAAGTGYTGCAGCGATTCGTTCGATGCATTGAAGTCGGACGCCGTCAGCGTGTAGCCACGGCCACCGATGGAGATCGGCCCGCTGTACACCGGCTTGCCCTGCGCGTCATCCAGAAAACTGTCCGGACGGCCTTGCGAATCGTTCTTCCACCAGCCCAGCGTGTAGCTCGCGCGCACGGACGGAGTGATGTCGTACGCCAGCTTGAGTTTGCCCTGGTTCTGTACCGTGTCGTACTGTGTGGCCGTGCCGAGAATCAGCCAGTCGCGATTGCTGCGGTCCTGGCCCGCTATGGCGCCGGTGACCGCCACTGCGCCTTTCGCTGGCGTGGCCGCGGCGGAAAGCAGGCGCGTGGCAAACGTCAGCGGCTGGCCATCGCTGTCGGTGCGATTCAGGCTGAGAAACCAGGAAAGATTGCCGACACGGTCGCCCAGCGAGAAGCCAGCCTGCTTTGCGTGGAATGTGGAATTCGTGTTGTACAGCTCGAAGGGCTGATGCACATAGGCGACGCGGGCGTGCGCCTCCAGCTGCCTGGGCATGCGCGTGACGTAGTCCACCACGGCGCCAACAGAGTTGCCGCCATAGGCCGCAGAGAACGGGCCATACAGCACATCGACGCGTTCGATTTCTTCCGGCGCCACCATGCCCCAGCGCGGTGCGAAGGTGGCGCCGTTGCCCAGATAGTTCGAGAGCAGGATACCGTCCGCATACACGGCGGAACGCGCGCTATTGCCCGTGCCGGAAGCGCGCGTGGACAGCACGGCGTGGTTGTAGTCGCCGATATAGCGCTTTCGTACCAGCAGGCTTGGCATGTATTTCAGTGCGTCTTCGGCATCGGTGGCGTTGACGGTGCGCTCCAGTTGCTCGCGCGTGATGCCTTCAATGGTGGTGGGAATTTGCGTCGGCAACGAAGTCGGATTAACGCCGGTGATCGTGACGGTGCCAAGAATCTTCAGCGGCGCTCCGGATGTGCCCTCGCCTTCGTCGGCGCGGACGTTATGGGTGAACGCAGCCAGCAGCGCGGCGGCGAGCGGAATGAGACGGAATTGCATGGTGCTTCCTTTCGATTTATTTGGACGTGCGGAGGCCTTGCGGCCGCGCAGGGATCAATGCGCGTGCAATGCGGAGGTGTGCTGGTGGTGGAAGATCAGTTGGCCGGTGGTGCGCGCGGTTGCGCAGCGAGCCATACGAAGATTGAGGCCGGCACGAGACGCAGCAGTGGCAGCGTACTGGCCGGCGGGACTTCCGGCGCAGGCAGGGCGGCCGGCAGCGTTGGCAGGTACGGCAGGTCGGCTTGCAGGACGCAGTAGCCGCAATGATGCGTCAGCGGGTGGGCGGCCCTGGCGGGCGCATGGCCCGGCGCGGCCGTATCAGCGTCAGCGACAGCATGGCAATCCGGCAGCGGCACGCGCGCGTCCAGCAGCTGCGACACGGTCGGCGCGAGCGCAGCCATCAGCACCGCCAGCAAGGCGATGTAAATGATGCGTGCGATTTGTCGTCTGCTGAACGTCATTGCCAGATGGTGGGATATCAATAACATACATTATATATGCATGTTTATACGTGCACCAGAAATGGCCTATCCCTTGTGTGGTCTTAACGCTGCACGTGCAGCTTGATGACGCGGCGTGCGGGGCCGCCTTCGACTGGCTTTTCTTCGGCCGGCGCGTCCCCGCAACTGCCGCAGCTGCCGCAACCATCGCCGCAGCTGGATTCAGTCTTGAACAGTTTCGCCAGTTTGTCCTGGTTGAAGCCACGCTTGGTCAGCACGAAGACAATCTGGCGGCGCCAGGCAGCAGGCAGGTATTTGGTGCAGAAGTGCAGCAGGGCTGCTGCGACGATCAGGCCAACGATGATCTGCTGCCACATGATCAGGCTCCCAGCGCCAGCGCGACGCGGTAAGTGATGAAGGACGCGGTGTAGGCCAGCGCGAACATATAACCCGCCATCAGCAATGGATAGCGCAGGCTGTTGGTTTCGCGGCGCACCACGGACAGCGTGGACATGCACTGCGGCGCAAACACATACCAAGCCATCAGCGACAGCGCGGTCGCCATCGGCCAGCTCTGTGCGATCACCGGCGTCAGCGAAGTCGCCAGCTCGTCGCCGGTCTGGGACAGTGCGTACACCGTGCCCAGTGCACCCACAGCTACTTCACGCGCGGCCAGGCCCGGCACCAGCGCAATGCAGATCTGCCAGGTGAAGCCGATCGGTGCGAAGATATATTCCAGGCCACGGCCAAGGATGCCCGCGAAGCTGTACCAGATCGGCGGATGGGTCGCACCTTCCGGTGCGCCGGGGAAGCTGCTCAATGCCCACAGCAGCACCATCAGGGTGAGAATAATGKTGCCAACGCGGGTCATGAAGATCTTGCCGCGCTCCCACAGGCCGATCGCGAGGTTGTTCAGGTGCGGCCAGTGGTAGGCCGGCAGTTCCAGCATCAGCGGCTGGTTGCGCTTGGCGCCCATGGTGCGCTTCATGAAGTAGGCCACCGCCATGGCCGACAGAATGCCCGCGAAGTACAGCACAAACAGCACCAGGCCTTGCAGGCTCATGGCGCCCCACACTTCACGCTCAGGAATGAAGGCGGCGATGATCAGCGAGTACACCGGCAGACGCGCCGAGCAGGTCATCAGCGGCGCAATCATGATGGTCACCAGGCGGTCGCGCGGATTCTGAATGGTACGCGCAGCCATGATGCCCGGAATGGCGCAGGCGAAGGAGGACAACAGCGGAATGAAGGCGCGGCCCGACAAGCCCACACCGCCCATCAGACGGTCCAGCAGGAAGGCGGCACGCGGCAGATAGCCGCAATCCTCCAGCGCCAAAATGAAGAAGAACAGGATCAGGATCTGCGGCAGGAACACCAGCACGCTGCCGACGCCGCCGAGAATACCGTCCACCAGCAGGCTGCGCAGCGCACCATCTGCCATATGGGCTTTCACCACGCCGCCCAGCATGTCGATACCGGCCAGAATCCAGTCCTTCGGAATTTCAGCCCAGGTGAACACGGCCTGGAACACCAGGAACATCAGCACGGCCAGAATCACCGGTCCCACCAGAGGATGCAGGACGATATGGTCGATCTTTTCGGTCAGATTGCCACGGTCTTCGCCATAACTGGCGGCCACGGACAGGATACGGCGCACTTCGCGCTGCGTCTCTTCCACGCTCACTGTATCAATGGCGGACAATGCATTCGGCTTGGACTCATACAACGGCCACATCGCATCCAGCGATTGCAGCAGCGCTTTTTCGCCGCCGCTTTGCACGGCCACGGTTTCCACGACGGGAATTCCCAGCTCCTGCGACAGGCGTGCCGTATCGATCACGATGCCGCGCTTCTTCGCCACGTCCACCATGTTCAGGCAGACCAGCATCGGCAGGCCGAGACGTTTGATTTCCAGCACCAGGCGCAGGTTCAGGCGCAGATTGGTGGCGTCGACCACGCTGACCACCAGATCCGGCGAACGCTCGCCTTCACGCAGGCCGGCCACCACGTCGCGCGTGATTTCTTCGTCGGGGGTGTGGGCCGACAGGCTGTAGGCGCCCGGCAGGTCCAGCACGCGGAAGGAACGGCCTTCGGGCGAGGTGAAATGGCCTTCCTTGCGCTCGATGGTCACGCCGGCGTAGTTCGCCACTTTCTGGCGCGCGCCGGTCAGGCGGTTGAACAGCGCAGTCTTGCCGCAATTGGGATTACCCAGTAAGGCGATGATGGGCTGCTGCGCAACGCGTTGCGCTGTGGATTCTGCTGCACCCATTATTTATTCCGGTTGTACTGCAATCAGCGCGGCTTCAAAGCGGCGCAGTGCGAAAGTCGAATTGCCCACTTTGATGGCCAGCGGTTCGCCGCCCGGCAGGCCACGCTTCAGCATGCGGATGCGCTCACCGGGCACGAAGCCCAGTTCCATCAGGCGGCGCGCCAGGTCGGCGCCCTCTTCGGTATCGTGAGGGTTCGCCGGAGCGATATTGACCACCGTGCCGCTTTTCCCCACCGCCAGGGTGTCCAGATTGATCAAAGAAGGAGCGAGAGTCATGGCGCGGTTCCGGTGTGTCTAGTGGGAAAGCTCATTATAAGGGCAAATGCGAATCGTTTGTATTTGCGCTTGCATTGTACGCCTGATCGGGTACAATGGGAACCGGAATGATAATGATTCTCATTAAGAGAAGCTTAATAATGACATTAATGCCATTGGCAAAGTCTATTAAGTAAAGTCTATTAGCCAGAAGGTAATTCGATGATCGTTTGTGTCTGCAACAACATCTCTGATCGTGAAATCCGTCAAGCCGTAGATCTGGGCATCACTACTATTGAAGGCCTGCGTGAAGCACTGGGCGTCGCAACCAATTGCGGCGAGTGCCTCGGCTATGCAATGGAAGTGCTGGATCAACATCTGGGCGCAACGATGCAGGAAACCGTTCTAAAGCGCCCTTCGCTAGTCGAATAAGGAGCGCTATGTCGTCGATGACTTTCCCCGCCTACTCTTACGAAGGCGGCAAATCCAGCGGCAAGCTGGGCAAAGTGGCAGTCATTATCGCGCTCCATGCCGGTTTGTTCTTCCTGATGAAGAA
>NZ_JBFRDW010000253.1:0-7813 GCF_052113985.1 Pseudoduganella sp. RAF53_2
GAAGACACCAGCCCCGCACTGCTGCGGTGGCCGTACACGCCGCAGTAGGAAGCAGGTACGCGGATCGAGCCCGCCACATCGCTACCCATTTCCAGATAGCTGAAGCCCGCCGCCAGCGCCGCAGCACTGCCGCCGGAGGAGCCGCCGGTGGTACGGGAGAGATCCCAGGGATTGTTGGTGCGGCCGTACACCGGGTTATCGCACTGCGAGTCCGACAGTGCTGTGCACACATTGGTTTTTCCTACGATGATGGCGCCCGCATGGCGCAGCCGCTGCACAGCCGCGCTGTCGCCCGCAGCCGGATTGGCGCGTGCTGCCGGGAAACCCCAGGTGGTGTCCAGTCCGCGCACCAGGAAGGACTCCTTGACCGTGATCGGCACGCCCAGCAAAGGCCGCCGCTCGCCATGATCCAGACGCCAGTCGGCCAGCAGCGCTGCCTTACGCGCTTCGGCATAATCGCGCACCACCACCGCATTCAATGCACCATCCTGCGCCTCAATACGGCTGATGGCGGCTTCCAGCACTTCCTGCGCGCTGACATCGCGCCGCGCGAGCAGCTCCGCCAGCCGGTGCGCGCTAAGCCACGCCAGGCTGGCGGAAGGGTCAGCCATGGCGTTCACGATGGGCTGCCTCCCGCTGTGATCGGGTTCATAGCATGTCCTTTTCCACTCATTGAGTTCTGCCTATCACACGCCAAGTGGTAACGGCCTGTCTACTAGCTGTCCTGATAGTTATGCCAAAAAACCGATTTGCATAAAGTATTCACATCGGCTGACACAAGACAGCGATAACCGCCCCTGACCATAAAGGAGAACGCCATGACTTCGATTCAAATCGTTCAGCGCCGCGACATCAATCGTATCGATCTGCGTCATATGCACGAATTGCGCGCCAAAGTTTTCCGCGACCGCATGGGATGGGAAGTCCCGGTCCTGGCGGGAATGGAGATCGACGGGTACGACGCGCTGGAGCCGCACTATATGGTGATCCGCAACCAGGAGCAGCGCGTATGCGGTACCTGGCGCATCATGCCGACGGAAGGTCCGTATATGCTGAAAGACACCTTCCCGGAGTTACTGCACGGTGCGCCGGCTCCTGAAGCACATGACGTGTGGGAGCTGTCCCGCTTTGCGATCGAAACCGAAGGCGACGGCAGCTTTGGCTTCGCCGACCGCGCCAAGGAAGCCATGCGTGAAATCGTGCACTTCGCCGACAAGCACAAGATTTCGAAGTACGTCACCGTTACCACGACCTCCATCGAACGCCTGCTGCGCCATACCGGCATCGAGATCAAACGGATCGGCGCTCCGCTGCGCATTGGCGTGGAACGCGCCGTCGCCCTGGAAATCCTGCTGGGCGAGCAAACCCGCAAGGCGTTGATGATCACCCTGCACTAACAGCGAAGTATGGTGTTTAACCATGGATTCCATGAATAACCTGACAGATTTACGAAGACGCGAGAGCGCCATCCGGCCAGGGACAGCGCCCCCCGCCGGGGGCGGCGAGGAGCAGCATCGCCTGACGATGCGCGATATGGCCTTGATGCGCGATCTGCGTTACCTGATGCGCGAAAGCCAGACCCAGTTCTGGCACCGCTTCGGGGTTGGCCAGTCCAGCGGTAGCCGTTTTGAGCGCGGTATGCCGGTACCGCAGCCGATCCTGTTGCTGGTGCGGCTTTATGTGTTGCGAGTGATTAGCGACCAGGACCTGAAACTGGCGCGCGCGCCGGGCGATGAATCATCAGGACAGGCTGATCATGCCGAGACGGATAGCGCGTAGTACAACGTCGTTACGTTTGCTGACGCCAAACTTGTTGCGCATGTTCGCCACGTGGAAATTGGCTCCCGCCTCGGAGATCCCGAGGATACGGCCGATTTCCCAGGCGGTTTTACCTGCTGCCATCCATTGCAGGCATTCCAGTTCGCGAGCGGTGAGTATGGGTTTCTTGACGTCCGCCACATCGCCGCGGATGAATTTGCTCATCGACTCAAAGGCGATATCCCGCAACAAGGCCAGTCCGCCGAGGTGGTGCTGCAGATCCTTGACGAAGCCGAGATTTGGCGCCCGGTCGCTCACGCAGGTCAGCATGCCCACTTCACCGCGCGGGCCATGAATGGGCAAGGTCACACCGCCCCGCAGGCCGAAGGCGCTGGCCTCCTCGTACATGGCACGCTGTTCGGGAGTCTTGAAGCATTGCGGCATCCAGATGAATGGCGTACTCGATCTGAAGCAATACTCAACGGTCGGATCGACCGCACGCATATTGGTTTTCTCGTAGTGCTGGCGCCAGGCTTCGGGATAGTTACTACGCAGGTAGACTTTGCTTGCATCCTTGAGGGGATCGGGAATCACGGCAAACATGGCTTTGTCGAAGCCCAGATTCTGGATCACGCTGTACAGCTTGGAGACTAGCTCGCCCTCACTGGCCGCTGCACGCAGGGGATTGGCTGGAGCGAGTAGATCGGAGAGCAAGGCATCGTCAGCGTCAAAGATATTTTCCATCTGTTTGTCCCCACTGCACGAGCGTCCATACTAGCTAAAGACTTGCAGGAATACAAAGCATTATGCAGTTCGCATGTGCTTTTAACAACATGAATATTTGTATGGATTCTGACAATGCGATGAATCTTGCTCAGTCGTCGATGATCTCGGCGCCGGTCTGCTTAAGCTTTGCCAGGCCGTCTCTCATGGCCTGGATCGCCTCCGGCGAGTGGCCTTGCCAATGGGTGAGCTCCGCGACCACGCGCAGAGGCTCGCGCGAGCGGAAGGACTTGGTCGGGTTGCCGCGGAATTTTTTATCCGTCAGATTCGGGTCGTCTTCGATCGGCCCTGTCGGTTCAACGATGTAAATCCTACCGGGCCCTTCACCGAGAGCCAGTTCCGCGCCCCAGGTGGCGGCATCCAGCGTGCGGGCAAAGTAGATGTGGTTCGCGGTGCGACCCGGTTCACCGAAGTTGGCGTTATGGCCCGGCTTGAGCAGATCGCCCGGCTTCAGGTCCGCACGGGTGCCGTGATAGAACTTCCATTCGGTGACTTCGCCGATCACGCGCAGGGGCTGGCGCGAGCACAGCGACATCGACGGATGGCGCGTCGGTTCGCGTGCACCGAGCGCGACGACACTGCCTGTTTCGCCGGTAGGTTCCACCAGATAGACTTTCGGAGCGCCGTCGCCAGCGCCAATCTCAGCCTCCCACACCGCTTCATCGAGCTTGTCGGTCAGGTACACATACGATCCGCCGAGCGTCACCATCTCTCCCGGCTGGAGACTGACCCGCGTGCCATGGTAATGCTGCTTCATCTGCGCTCCTCCGGTTCACATCAGGGCGTCAATACTACAGGTTTGGCTTCATAAAATCATCGCCCCACGCCTCGTTCGCTGCCGCGCTAAGCCTCTTGCTCGCGCGCTTCATCGCGCAGGAAATCGGAGAACCAGGCAAGCGCTTCCTGCTCGCTGCGGCTTGGACGCCAGCACATGTAATAGGCGCCCTGCGCTGTCAGTGTCTGACTGAAAGGGCTGACCAGCGTACCGCGCTGCAGATCGTCGCGTATCAAAGCCATGCGCCCCAGTGCGATGCCGTGGCCATTCAGCGCCGCCTGCATCAAGGCATTGCTGTCGTCGATCAGCGGCCCGCGCAGGGCCAGCGACGGCGCCATGCCAGCCTGTTCGAACCAGCGCTCCCAATCGTCGCAGCTGTCTTCGTGCAGTAGCGTGTAGTGCGCCAGATCGGATGGCGCCTGCAACTGTGGGCCATTCTTCAGCAGCGCCGGCGAACACACGGGCAGCAGTTCGGTGCCGAACAGGCGCTCGCATTCCACGCCGGGCCACTTGCCATCGCCCCAGCGTATCGCCAGGTCGATGCTGTCCCGCCCCAGGTCAGTGTGCATCACCGTGTGTATCAGGCGCACTTCAAGATCGCTGTGTGCGGCAAGGAAGCGGTCCAGCCGCCCCACCAGCCAGCGTGAACTGAACGCCGGTGTCACCGCCACCGTCAAGCGCTTGCGCGCACGGCCCTCGCTATGCGACAGCTGCGCCAGCACGCGGTCGATCCGGCCAAAGGCATCGATCACGCTGCGCTGGAGGATCGCGCCTTCTCCCGTCAGGGTAATGGCGCGGGTCATGCGCTTGAACAGCTTGATCTGCAGCGCATCCTCCAGGGTTTTGATCTGGTGACTGACCGCCGCCTGGGATATGCACAACTCGTCGGCGGCACGGGTAAAGCTCATGTGCCGAGCGGTGACTTCGAAGGTTTTCAACTGCCTCAACAGACTGGAAGAATGGACCACAGCGCACTCCATGCATCAGATTATCTAATGTATCGCATGCATACTGATCATTTGTCAACGTTATTTCGCTAATCCAAGATTGGGCATCCGATCCCGATCAACAGGAAATGACATGGCATCTGGCAAACCCTTCATCCACCCCTATATTCCGAACTCCGTCCCCGAAGTGCGCGACGCCATGCTGCGTACCGTGGGTGCCGCAAGTACCGAAGAATTCTTTGCCGATATCCCCGCCGCACTGCGCATGCAGGCGCCGCTGGCCATCCCCGCACCGCATTTGTCCGAAGCGCGCCTGAAGCGCCACGTGGAGGGACTGCTGCGCAAGAACGCGCACTGCAACAACCACCTCAGCTTCCTGGGCGGCGGCTGCTACCAGCACCACGTACCGGCCGTGTGCGATGAAATCAATGGCCGTAGCGAGTTCGCCACCGCCTATGCCGGCGAACCCTATGACGACCATGGCCGCTTCCAGGCGCTGTTCGAATACTGCAGCATGATGGGCGCCGTGCTGGAAATGGACGTCGTCAACGTACCGGTCTACGACGGCATGCAGGCCGCTGCCACCGCAGTGCGCATGGCCGGCCGCCACACCGGCCGCCGCCGCGTGGTCGTTGCGGGCAACGTCAATCCGGACAAGCTGTCGATGATGCACAACTACGGCCGCGCCGACCTCGATTTCGCCAGCGCGCCCTTCGATCCCGACACCGGCCTGCTTGACATGGCCGCCGTAGCGCAGCTGCTCGACCAGGAAACGGCCGCGCTGTACGTGGACATCCCCTCCTTCCTCGGCACCATCGACGACGGCGCCGCCCTGGCTGCCGCCGCACATGCGGTGGGCGCGCTGCTCGTGGTCGGCGTCGATCCGGTGTCGCTGGGCGTGCTGGCGCCACCGGCCAGCTACGGCGCCGACATCGTCTGCGGCGACATCCAGCCGCTGGGCATGCACATGAACTACGGCGGCGGGCAGGGCGGCTTTATCGCCAGCCACGACGATCCCGCCATCGTGATGCAGTATCCATCGCGCCTGTTCGGCATCGTCCCCACCACCGTGCCGGGCGAATACGGCTTCGGCGACGTCGCCTACAGCCGCACCTCTTTCGACAAGCGCGAAAACGGCAATGAATTTGTCGGCACTGCTGCTGCGCTATGGGGCATTACCGCCGGCGTTTTCATGGCGTTGATGGGGCCTCAAGGCATGACCGAACTGGCCACAGGCATTGCTCAACGCGCTGCTTACGCCAAACAGCGGCTTGCGCGCCTGCCCGGCGTCCGCGTCACGCATGCCGGCAGCTGCCACTTCCGCGAGTTTGTCGTCAATTTCGACGGCACCGGCCTGCCGGTGGCCGCCATTAACGCGGCCTTGCAGCAGCTTGGCATATTCGGCGGTCACGACCTGAGCACCGCCTTCCCCGCGCTGGGCCAGTCCGCCTTGTACGCTTTTTCCGAAATCCATATGCAGGAAGACATCGACCTGCTGTGCGCAACGCTAGAGAAAGTCCTCAACCAATGAACGCCATGGATAACATCGCTACCCACCGCAAACAGCAGATGCGCCGATACCATCAGGCGCGCTGGGATGAACCGGTAATTTTTGAACTGAGCCAGCCGGGTGAACGCGGCATCCTGGTGCCGGAAGTGGAGCCGGAGATTGCGCAGGCCGCAGGCCAGCCCCTGGCCAGCCTGCCCCCAACCATGCTGCGCCAGCGCCCACCGGCATTGCCGGAGATGTCGCAGAACCGCGTGCTGCGCCACTACTTGCGGCTGTCGCAGGAAAACCTGGGCGCCGACCTGAATGTGGACGTCGGCCAGGGCACCTGCACCATGAAGTACAACCCCAAGATCAACGACCAGCTGGCGCGCCAGCCGGGCATGGCGGAGCTGCATCCACGCCAGCCGGACAGCAGCGTGCAGGGCATGCTGGAAGTGATCGACAAGGTGGAAAGCGTGATGCGCGAAGTATCCGGCATGGACGCGGTGTCTCTGCAGGCGCGCGGCGGTTCGCAAGCCATCTTCGCCAATATGTCTATTGTGCGCGCCTGGCACGAAAGCCAGGGAGAGGCGGCACAGCGCGATGAAGTCATCACCACCATTTTCTCGCATCCATCGGATGCGGCCTGCGCCAAACTGGTCGGCTACAAAGTCATCACGATCTATCCGGATGCGGATGGCTATCCTGACCTGGCTGCACTCAAGGCCGCCGTGTCGCCACGCACTGCCGCACTGGTGATCACCAATCCGGAGGACACCGGCATCTTCAATAGCCGCATCCGGGAATTCGTGGATGCGGTACACGCAGCAGGCGGCTTATGTGTCTATGACCAGGCCAATGCCAACGGCCTGCTGGGTATTGCCCGTGCGCGCGAAGCAGGCTTCGACCTGTGCCACTTCAATCTGCACAAGACCTTCGCTACGCCCCACGCTTGCGGCGGCCCCGCAGTCGGCGCTGTGTGCAGTACCGCGGCGCTGGCGCCCTTCCTGCCCAGTCCACTGGTGCGCAACAAGAGCGGCCGTTATCAGCTGGTGAGCGCCGGCGAGCAATCCATCGGCAAGATCAGCAGCTTCACGGGCGCCGCCTCCATCGTGCTGCGCGCGTATGCATGGATCATGAACCTGGGCGCCGAGGGCCTGCGTACCGTGTCCGAAATCGCGGTCCTGAACAACAACTACATGATGCACGAGCTGCTGAAGATCGACGGCATGTCGGCACCATACGCACCCGGCAAGCGCCGCATCGAGCAGGTGMGCTACAGCTGGTCCGGCCTGGCGCAGGCAACAGGTGTGAGTTCGGAAGACATCGGACTGCGCGCTGCGGACTTCGGCGTGCACTACTGGACCAGCCATCACCCATACCTGGTGCCGGAGCCGGCCACCATCGAGCCGACCGAATCCTACTCGCGCGCCGACCTGGACGAATTCATCGGCGTAATGCGTCACATCGCCGATGAAGCGCGCTGCAACCCGGAACTGGTCAAGGCGGCTCCCCACAACTGTCCGGTGCATCGGGTTCAAGGCGAAATGCTGGACGATCCGGAACGCTGGGCCATCACCTGGCGCGCTTATCAGCGCAAGCTGGGCGAGCGCGGGCTGGCATGAAGATCGGGCTGGTGGTCAATCCCTGGGCCGGCATCGGCGGTCCGGCCGGGCTGAAAGGCTCGGACGGTGCGGCCAGCGTGCAGGCCGCGCTGGCCGCCTGCAGTCTGCCGCACGTTCCCGCCCGCCTGGCCGCCATGTTCGACGCCTGCGGCGAGGCCGCACAGGTCGTCAGCTGGTACGCGGCCGATGGTGCGATGGGTTGTTCCGCGCTGGAAGCGGCCAGCCTGGATGTTTGTGCTGTAGTGCCGGTGAACTGGCCATCACAGGCGGAGGACACGCGCCGCGCGACGTGCACCCTGGCCGGCATGGGCATCGACCTGCTGCTGTTTGCCGGCGGCGACGGCACCGCACGCGACGTGCTACAGGGCCTGCGCGACGCCGGTGTGGCAGACAGCCTGCCGGTATTGGGCTTGCCAGCCGGCGTAAAGATGCAGTC
>NZ_JBFRDW010000254.1:0-7800 GCF_052113985.1 Pseudoduganella sp. RAF53_2
AGCTGGTAGCGCTGGCCCGGCTCGATGTTGCCGATGTGTGCATCCGGCAGTTCTTCGCCGTTGCACCACACGCGCACCTTGTCGCCGCCGGTGCGGCGGATATTCACGTCAAACATGGCGCCACGGAAGCGGCGCACGGCCTTCATGCCCGGCCATTCCTTCGGCAACTGCGGCACGATACGCAGCCCATCCGCATCGCCCTGCAATCCGCACAAGCCCTCGATCACACAACGGTAGACCCAGGACACGGTGCCCGTGTTGAACAGCTGGCTG
Organism: Pseudoduganella sp. RAF53_2; assembly: GCF_052113985.1. NCBI lineage: Bacteria > Pseudomonadati > Pseudomonadota > Betaproteobacteria > Burkholderiales > Oxalobacteraceae > Pseudoduganella > Pseudoduganella sp. RAF53_2. Next base: position 274 of record NZ_JBFRDW010000254.1, read on the forward strand.
GAACGGCCCGCCGTGCGCGGGTATTCTTTCCAGGCGCCGCGGTAGTAGTTCGGAATGAAGATCGGCAACTGGCCGCGCTGCAGATAATCCGCCTGGTCCGGCCCCGGAATCATTTGGCGCAGCAGCTTCCAGGCGCGCTCGGTTTCGCCGCCGTGATACAGGCTGTAGATGAAGAAGACCGCAGCGTGGTTGTACACGGCGCCGTTCTCCGCCGAGCCGGGATGCTTTTGCGTGACGCGGCCCACGTCGTCGCGCATCTTCGAATACGGTGGCGCGAACATCTGYACACCGTAGGGCGTGTATAGCTGCTGTTCGACTTCGTCCAGCATGGTTGCGCGCTGTCCGGCGCTGGCGGCGCCACTCAGCATCGACCAGGCTTGCGGGTTGAGGTAGATGCGGCCTTCCTTATCCGCCGCGACGCCGAAGACGACATTGTCGTCGGTGATGCCGCGCGCGAACCAGCGGCCATCCCACAGGTGCTGGTTGGCGGCCGCGTTCAGCGCCGCGCCACCTGCCTTGTATTTATCGGCGCCCGCCTTGTCGCCGCACTGTGCGCACATATCGGACCACAGGTTCATCGCATAGGCAGCGGCCACCGTCAGCCAGCCGGAAACGCCCTTGCCTTTGTAGCCAACCATATTCATCGGATCGCACCAGTCGCCTTGTGCGATGAAGCTCAGGCCACGCTCATCGCGGTCCTTCATCAGCCAGTCCATCGCGGCGGACATGCGCTGCGCTACCGTCAGTGTTTTGCCGTCGGTACCGGTTACCTTTTGTTCCAGCAGCGCATAGTCGCCGGTTTCGTCCAGATAGACCTTCATGCAGACCGGCAGCCACACGCAGTGGTCGGTGTGCGGCACCTGGTTGATGTATTTCAGCTCGGCGCCTTCGTACAGCAGAATCCCGTCCGGCATGGCGCCCGACACTTCCTGCTGGCCCAGCGCGTGCACAAAGGCAGCGCGTGCGACTTCGGGCTTGATGAAGGCCATGCCCATATTGTCCTGCAGGTAGTTGCGCGTCTGCGGGTCGGTGCTCAGGCGGTTCACGTCGCCGTGATAGAAAACCTGGCGCGGCAGCCAGTGATTCACGAAGTTATTCAACTCCAGATCCGGCGTTTCGATCGACAGGCAGCCGTAGCCGCCCTCGACGTATTCGGCGTAATCATGTTTCGCCGCGGCGAAGGCTTCGGCGCACAGGTATTTCTCGCGCATGGCCCGAATTTCGTCGTCATCCAGCGCGGGGCCGAACAGGAAGCGATAGTCGCGGCTCGCACCGGCGGCCAGCGCGACGCGGTATTGCACCACGGCGGCAGGTGTTTCGTAGCGCGCATCGCCGCCCGCCAGCGCCGGCTGCGCCAGCGCGGACGGGGCATGCAGCCCGCCCTCGCCTTCGAACGCTTCCTGGCAGACTTCCCACGCATCGGGTGGCGTCTCGCACAGGAAGTAAGTCTTGTCCTTGAAGTCCTTCTGCTTGAAGTAATCGGCCACTTTCTGATACGGCGCCACGCAGCTGGCAACGATGCCGCCCAGGTCCGCGCGGTATTCGCCAGACTGGTTCATCCACGACATATAGCCAATCGGGAAGTAGGGATAGACGCTGATGCGGCGCGCACGCCCGGAAAGATCGGTCACGCGCAGCGACCACAGTTCGGCCACGTCATCGACCGGCAGGCCCAGTTCCATCTGCACGCGCAGGCCCAGATGTTCGACGGTCCATGCGATATCACTCTTGCCAGCGACGAAGCTGAAGCTGTCCACCTTGGCGCGCACCGGCTCGTACGGCGCCGAGAAGAACTCGCCCGTCTCTTCGTCCTTGATATAGAAGAAGCGGCCCGGATGATGGGCGTAGTAGCCCTGCTCCGGCTGCATGAAAGTCTTCGCCTCCAGGTTCGGCGCGTGCGCGTATTTCGCAGGCTCGGGCTGCATGAACTGCGCCACGGCATAGCCGCGGCAGTTCATCTGAATCATCATTTTGCGGTTCCACAGGAAGCCTGCGGCGCGCCGCATGGCGGTGGGCGACAGCAGTTCGTAGCGGTCACCGTTGTCGATCGGGCGAAGCATTATCTTGACTCCAGGTCGGACTGTATCTGTTTCAGCGTTTTGCTGTCCAGGTTATAGAAGAACATGACGGCCACCGCCAGCAAGGCGAAGGCTGCGGGAATGAGGGACATCAGCCACACGATGCCCGCTTGAGAGCCGGTGGACTGCGCAGCGTTCGGCACATAGCCCAGCGCCGTGAACAGGGAGCCGATCACGGCCACCGCCAGCGCAGTGCCCAGTTTTTGCGAGAAGGTGGCGGCAGCGAAGGTCATGGCGGTGGCGCGGCGGCCGGTGCGCCACTGGTTGTAGTCGGCGGTGTCGGCATACATCGAGAAAGCCAGCGGCGACTTCGGCCCCAGCACCAGGCCCATGCCGATCTGCAGCGCGAACATCAGCCAGATCTGGTCCTTCGGCACGATGAAGAATACGGCCGACAGCACGGCGGTGGTGGACATCAGGAAGATCATCAGTGTCTTCTTGTCCGCGAAGCGCGTCATCACCGGCGTCAGTGAGGCGCCGGCAGCGGCGGACAGCATATAGGCCGGCACAAAGGCCGCCATCAGATCCGGACGGCCCACGTAATACTTGAAGTAGTAAGCCGCCGTGGTGGTGCGCAGCGTAATGGTGACCATGATGATCAGCGCCAGGAAGAACAGCACGATCCATGGCCGGTTGCCCGCCAGATCGCGCACGTCCTGCCAGACATTGGTCTTCTGGCCCTCAGGCGGCGCGATGCGCTCGCGCGTGTTGGCGAAGGTCAGCACGAACAGAATGGAGGCCGCGATGCCCCAGGCGATCATCGTCAGCTGCCAGCCCAATTTTTCATTGCCGCCACCCAGCCAGTGCACCATGGCGGGCGTGGCGGCCGTCACCAGGGTACTGCCGCCAAACGCAAAAATGAAACGCAGGCCATTGATGGTGGAACGCTCCTGCGGATCGGCAGACATCACGCCGGACAGGGCGTTGTAGGGAATGTTGATGCCGGTGTAGCACACCATCATCAGCAGATAGGTCGCATAAGCCCACACCAGTTTGCCGTCGGCGGAGAGATTGGGCGTGGTATAGGTAAGCACGGCGGCGCCGGCCAGCGGCACGGCCATCCACAGCAGATAAGGGCGGAATTTTCCGAAACGGCTGGCGGTGCGGTCGGCCGCTGCGCCAATCATCGGGTCCGTGAAAGCATTGATGATCTTAATGAGGAACATCATCGACGCGGCGGCCGCGGCGGAAATGCCGAAAACGTCCGTATAGAAGATCAGCATGAACGTGGCGATATTGGCCCAATAAAAATTGAAGCCCATGTCCGCGATGCCATAGCTGATTTTCTCCCGCCAGGTCAGGACCACATCAACCTCTCAAAAAAAGTGCTGCGCGAAGCACGCGCCCGCGCAGCAGAAACAGGCTAGGGAGAGTGTACCCCACCTGCCATCGGATCATGATAGCGCTATCATCAAACAAAGCCGCCCGCCTGTCAACATAAAAAAAGCGGCCCATGCGGGCCGCTTTCGTTTGCGGGCAAATGCTGTCGGTTTAAACGACGGCGCCGCCTGTTTCGTCGTTCTTTTCCTTGACCGGCTTGATCAGGTCTTCACGCTTCACGCCCAGCCACATTGCGACGGCAGCCGCCACGAACACGGAGGAGTAAATACCGAAGCAGATGCCGATGGTCAGCGCGATCGCGAAGAAGTGCAGGGTCGGGCCGCCCAGGAACAGCATGGACAGCACCATCATCTGCGTGCAGCCGTGGGTAATGATGGTACGGGAGATGGTGGAGGTGATCGCATTGTCGATCACTTCACGCACGCTCATCTTGCGCTGCTTGCGGAAGTTTTCGCGGATACGGTCGAAGATAACCACCGACTCGTTGACCGAGTAGCCCAGCACCGCCAGTACCGCCGCCAGCACGGTCAGCGAGAATTCCCACTGGAAGAAGGCGAAGAAGCCCAGGATGATCACCACGTCGTGCAAGTTAGCGATAATCGCCGCCACTGCGAATTTCCATTCGAAGCGGATGGCCAGGTAGATCATCACGCCGATCACCACCATCACCAGAGCATTCAGGCCGTTCTGCGCCAGTTCCTCACCGACCTGCGGGCCGACGAATTCGGCCTTCTGCAGCGAGATCACTTCGTTACCGGCGGCGTCCGCGCAGCCGGTCTTGTTCACGTGTTCACCCTTGGCGGTCACGCTGTCGAAGGCCTTGACGCTGCCGCCTTCCACCTTGCACAGCTCAGCGAAGACCGTTTGCGAAGTCTTGTCGCTGGACAGGCCCGGCTTGATCGGCAGGCGCAGCATGGCGTCGCGTGCGGTGTCGATACTGGTGACTTCAGGCTGTTCATAGCCCATGCCTTCCAGCGTATGACGGATCTTCTCCAGGTTGGCCGCCTGATGGTACTGCACTTCCATCACGGTGCCGCCCTTGAATTCGACGGAGAAATGCAGGCCCTTGTGAACCAGGAAGAAAACAGCCGCCACGAAGGTCAGCGCCGAAATCACGTTGAAGATCAACGCGTGGCGCATGAAGGGGATGTCTTTACGGATGCGGAAAAATTCCATGTCGTCCTCTTATTCGATTACTTCGCTGCGGAGCCGCCAGGCACCCAAACGGTGCCGATGGACAGGGATTGCAGCTTCTTCTTGCGGCCGTACCACAGGTTCACCACGCCACGCGATACAAAGACGGCGGAGAACATCGAGGTCAGAATACCCAGGCAGTGCACCACGGCAAAGCCGCGCACCGGACCCGAACCGAACACCAGCAGCGCCAGGCCCACGATCAGGGTGGTGACGTTGGAGTCCAGAATGGTGTGCCATGCGTGGTCGAAGCCGACGGAGATGGCCGCCTGCGGATTGGCGCCCGCGCGCAGCTCTTCGCGGATACGCTCGTTAATCAGCACGTTGGCGTCAATTGCCATACCCAGCGCCAGCGCGATTGCGGCGATACCCGGCAGGGTCAGGGTGGCCTGCATCATGGACAGCAGGGCCACCAGCAGCAGCAGGTTGATGCCCAGCGCCAGCACGCTGAAGAAACCGAACAGCATGTAGTAGATGATCATGAAGATCGCGATCGCCGCGAAGCCGTACATCGTGGAGTGGAAGCCCTTGGCGATGTTCTCGGCGCCCAGCTGCGGGCCGATGGTGCGTTCTTCGATGGCTTCCATCGGCGCGTACAGCGCACCGGCGCGCAGCAGCAGCGCCAGTTCAGTGGAGTTCTCGATGCTGCCCATGCCGGTGATCTGGAACTTGCTGCCCAATTCGGACTGGATGGTGGCAACGCTCAGCACTTCCGGCTTGCCCTTCTCGAACAGCACGATCGCCATGCGCTTGCCGACGCGCTCGCGGGTCGCTTCGCGCATCTTGCGGCCGCCGTCGCCGTTCAGGTCCAGGCTCACGGCCGGCTGCTGGTTCTGGTCGAAGGTGGCGGTGGCGCTGGAGATGTAGTCGCCGGACAGCACCACGTCCTTGGTCAGTACCACTGGCACGTTCTTGCCGACGGTGAACAGCTCGGAGTTGTACGGAATCGCGGAGGTCAGCTCGGTGCCTGGGGTGATGGTGTCGTCCACCATGCGCACTTCCAGGGTCGCAGTGCGGCCGATGATGGACTTGGCGCGGGCCACGTCCTGCACGCCAGGCAGCTGCACAACGATGCGGTCGGCGCCCTGCTGCTGAATCACCGGCTCGGACACGCCCAGTTCATTCACGCGCTTGCCCAGAGTGGCAATGTTCTGCTGCACGCCGTTGTCCAGAGTCGCTTTCAGGGCGGCCGGCTTCAGGGTGACGGTCAGGGTCAGGTCGGCGCCGTCTGTGCCTTCAGCAAAGGCGACGTCAGGCTGGCGGTCGGTCAGCACGGCTTCGGCGGCCTTGCGGGTCGCATCGTCGCGGAACTTGATCAACACCGAATTGCCCACGCGGTCGATGCCGGCGTGGCGCACATTCTTGTCGCGCAGGTCGCTACGCACGGCAGCCTGGATGCCCTGGATACGCTTGGTCAGCGCAGCCTTGGTGTCCACCTGCATCAGGAAGTGCACGCCGCCGCGCAAGTCCAGGCCGAGGTACATCGGCAGYGCGCGCAGCGATTGCATCCATTGCGGGGTGTTCGGCATCAGGTTGACCGTCACGATATAGCTTGGATCGTTCGGATCGGGGTTCAGGCCTTTGTCCAGTGCCAGGCGGGCCTTGAACTGGGCGTCGGTATCCGGGAAGCGCACTTTCACGGAGTGGGTGACGCTCGGATCGAAGGTGATGCCGTCCTGTTTGATATTGTCCTTCTTCAGGACCTCCTCCACCTGCGTCGCCACAGCGCTGCTCACCTTGAGGGTGGCTTTGCCGCTGGTGATCTGCAGGGCGGGCGATTCGCCGAAGTAGTTTGGCGCCGTGTAGAGTGCGCCCAGCAGCACCACGACGACGATCAGGATATATTTCCAGAGGGGATAGCGATTCATATTCTTCAGCGTTCAGTCAACACAAAGCGGGCGGCTCGTGGCCGCCCGCACCGGTTTTCTTACAGACCCTTGAGCGTGCCCTTCGGCAGCAGGGTGGTGATCGAAGCTTTCTGCACCACGATTTCGGTGCCTTGCGAAACTTCAACCGTCACATAGGCGTCGGTCACCTTGGCCACTTTGCCCAGCATGCCGCCGGCGGTAACCACTTCGTCGCCCTTGGCCAGTGCGTCCATCATGGCCTTCTGTTCCTTGGCGCGCTTCTGCTGCGGACGGATCATGAGGAAGTACATGACCACGAACATCAGGATCAGCGGCAGGAAAGTAGACAAATTGCTCATGGTTGCAGCATCAGCGCCTTGAGCATATGCGTTGGAAATGAACACGGTGACTCCAATTAGTGTTTGAAAAAATAAGCGCTGTATTCTAGCACCCGCTGAAGTGGCCGAGATTGGGGCCTATATCACTTTTTGCAATAGTTTGCTTAAACACCACGCGCGCGGTCCGCGTGGAACTGTTTTACCCAGTCCGGGAAGCGGTCTTCGTCCAGGGCATCGCGCATCTGCTGCATGATGTCCAGGTAATAGTGCAGATTGTGGATGGTGTTCAGGCGCGCCCCCAGAATCTCCTGCGCACGGTGCAGGTGGTGCAGGTAGGCGCGGCTGAAGTTACGGCAGGCGTAGCAGGAGCAGGTCGGGTCCAGCGGTTCCTTATCATCCTTATAACGCGCGTTCTTGATCTTGATGTCGCCGAAGCGGGTGAAGATCCAGCCATTGCGGGCGTTCCGGGTCGGCATCACGCAGTCGAACATGTCGACGCCGTTCGATACGCCCGCCACCAGGTCTTCCGGCGTGCCGACCCCCATTAGATAGTGCGGCTTGTTTTCCGGCAGGCGCGGGCCGAAGTGTTCCAGCACGCGCATCATGTCTTCCTTCGGCTCGCCGACCGACAAGCCGCCAATCGCCAGGCCGGGGAAGTCGATCTTTTCCAGGCCTTCCAGCGATTCGTCGCGCAGGGATTCGAACATGCCGCCCTGGACGATGCCGAAC